>JAHECJ010000006.1 GCA_024641805.1 Desulfococcus sp. | reverse complement strand
AATCCCGGCAAACAATGGACCAACCGGACCGCCGCCAAAACTAAAATCCCTGCTCTGCGATCTGTCCGTTACCGGCTGGGGAGGAACATTTGCCGGGGTAATGTTTTGTGAATTTGTTGCCGGCGCTTGTCTTGAAAAGCGCGGATCGATTATCGGACCATTAACGGCTTCTTTCGCGACGGCAGGATCCTGAGGGCCGATATCGGCAACTGCTTTTTTCTTGATTAATTCCAGCTGTTCCTGCCGTTTCTCCTTCGCTTTCCGGTCTCTGGCCATCCGCAGCGAATTACGTCTCTCGATCTGCCACCTTTGGTATTCACCGTCATTCTCAAGAACCAGAAAGGATGTATATTCCGTTACAATTGAATACCCCTCCCCCAGCCGAATAATTTCATCTAAAATCTGGTCCCGAGAACCTGTCCGATCTGCTTTTTTTAACAGCTGGTCCACTCGTTTCCAGGCCCACATCCTCTCAATTTCAGGGTTTTCCAGATCTTTTTCCGGGAACTTCATGCCTACCGTCTGTTTGATCTCAACTCCCTGAATATTTCCGGAAAGACTTATCTGCGCCTCGCCGCTACCGCTGTATCGTCCGTAAAGACGGATTGGTGCCCCGTAAAAGAGGTTGGGCAGGACCGCCGGCTCCACGTCATATACCCGGAGACCGCCAAAATCGATCTGCAGATCCGTTGCCACCGGCCGCATCAGCTTTCGCCTGAATCCTTTGGCAGCGCGTTTAAAATCATCCCCACCGGATATAAATGCCGCCAACCCGCCGGAGTCTTCCGCAATCTGTTCCAACAGCGGCCTGTTCACTTCATTTCCGATTCCGATACAAAATACCCTTGAATTTTCGGGCCGGGACTGAATCATCTGGTGCAAAGTCTGGCGCTCCTTCTGCTCTGTCATACCGTCACTTAAAATCACGACATTCAATATCCTATCCGGCTCACCGTATTTATAGGCAGTCGTCATGGCCGGCACCAGTTCGGTTCCGCCCTTTGCCTTTTGTGTTGCCATAAAAACCCGGGCGTTTTCCTTGGCCGAAGTTGAACCAGGCTTGAGTTCCCCGAAGAGTATATAAGGATTCAGATTAAAAGCCATGACCTCAAACCGATCTTTTTCATCAATTTCATCAATGAACGCATCGAGGGCATTTTTGGAAACAATCAGTTTGCCGTCATTTGCCATGCTGCCGGAAACATCAAGTACAAAGACATAATCCATACCGCTGTCCTTTTCGGAAAGTTCCTCGCCGGCTGTAATTGTCATACAGAAATAGCCGTCATCATCCGGCTCTTTGGATGTGATCATATCAATGCCACTTTTGGGACGGGAAATGTCATAATTCAAAACAACATCCGATGCCAGGCTGCCGCCCGTTGCTTCCAGACTGGCCACGCAGTATTCTTCTGAATGTCTGGCCAAGACAAAAGCATCTCCATGACTCGGGCTTTCGATATTAGTGATGGGAATTACCGATTTTACTTCAAAATTAATGGCAAACTTTCCGGTTGTTTTTGAATCAATTCCTTTTCGGGTAACGGTTGCGAGTGGATAGACATATGTTCCCTGATCATGATCCATGTTGAGTTCCTGGTAATAGGTAATCTGAACTTTTTGCTCCGCACCGGCATTGATTGGAAATATCCGCATTTCAAATGTTTTGTAATCAACCTGTTCCAAAAGGCCCGGATCACGCCGTTTCTGCTTGTAGCTGTTATATATTTCCCTGGCCCGTTTTTTTTCAACCACTTCACCGATCATTTCCTTGCCGTTAATCCACATGCTGAAATTGGCCACCGATGCCCCTCTGGGAACGGGAAACGTATACAGCGCCTCCACCTGACGGTTTTCCTTATTTACAAATACCTGCATGACATCGGTTACCGCAATTCCGTTATTGATGGTGACTTTTACATCATGCTCTTTGATTTCGAGGACACCACCGAAACCGCCGTCTGCTATCAGCAGGCCCGCTGCATTTGTATTGCAAGGCCTCATTATAGAAACGAGCAGGATGGCGACTGCCATGAACCACATGGTTGTTTCGGTGAATCTGTTTTTGATTGCATTTTTTAAATTCATAAACTGGCCTCCTTATTGTTATGGATTATTTTGGGTGCTTTACTGCTCTTTATTCCAATAAGTATGCCAATCACTGGGTATAATTTTTAAATACTTGTTATAATAATACAATCTAATTTATTTGCCTTTTTGAGCTGATTTTGATAATCAAAATGTATATGCATTGGATGATCATTATGTATACAAATATCGTTGAAAGGAGAAATTATGGCACAAACAATTGGTTTGACGGCTGAAGAACGCAACTATTTTTTGATTGTAAACCAGGCCGTACTGGCCAATCCGTTTTCAGATGAACGCGCTTCCGTGGACCTCAAGATCTCCGGCCTGTTTAAGGATGTTTCCCGCAACGAAATAATCACAAAGACTGTAGCCGAAGTCCGGCGAAAAATAGAGGCACTGGAAGCAGACAGCCGCGCCGACCTCAAAAAATTCTCGGGTAAAGATCGGGAAATACTCATGGCTGCATTCCTGTTTGATATATTTCACTTCTTCATAGAACCTTTTGACCAGCTGATTATTGATCAGATCAAAAACAGTGACAAATCGCTAAAGGTTCCCTTTGCCAGCGAAGCACTATCGCTTTTCCGTAAAAGGGGATTTGATACCGCTGAATCGATTCACTATTTTTCCTTATGCTTCCAGTTGCGAAGGGCCTTTTACTTTATTGACAGAAGTATTGTGGGGCGCAGCTCCTGCATGAAAAAAATGCGTGAAGACTTGTGGAACAATGTGTTCACTTGTGACCTGGATTTATACAATCAGTATTTGTGGCACCGGATGGAAGATTTCTCAACTTTGATTCTGGGTGAAACGGGCACCGGAAAAGGGGCGGCCGCCATGGCTATCGGACGAAGCGGCTATATTCCGTTTGATGAAAAGGCAGGGTGCTTTGCCGAAAGTTTTACACGGACATGCGTGGCATTGAACCTTTCGCAGTTTCCGGAGAACCTGATTGAATCAGAACTGTTCGGCCACCAGAAAGGGGCTTTTACCGGGGCGGTGGAAGACCACAAAGGCATTTTCAACCGATGCAGTCCGTATGGCTCGATTTTTTTAGATGAAATCGGGGAAGTGTCAGTCCCGGTTCAGATCAAACTGCTGAAAGTTTTGGAAGAAAGATTGTTTTGTCCCGTCGGCAGCCACCTCGAATATCGATTTGAAGGCAGAATCATCGCCGCCACAAACCGATCGACAGATACAATTCAGAATAAATCTTTAATGCGGGATGATTTTTTTTACCGCCTGTGTTCGGACATCATACAGATACCGCCGCTCAGACAGCGGATCAGTGAAGATCCCGGCGAGATAGATGATCTGCTGTCATTCACGATCGAAAAAATTACCGGCAGGACGTCTTACGGACTTCTGCAGATGATAAAAAAAATTATCAATGAGAAGTTGGGGAAAAATTATCTGTGGCCCGGGAATGTTCGGGAACTGGGCCAATGCGTCAGGAGAATTCTGCTGAAAAAAAGCTATCAGAACATTTTTCCAAAAACTGACATTTCTTCAGCTTCAGGGCTCTCGATTGAATTGGAAACCGGAAATATTGACGTTAAGAATTTGGTGAAAAAATATTGCCGGCTTTTATATGATAAATTCGGCACATACGGGGAAGTGGCCCGGAGAACCGGGCTTGACCGACGAACGGTTAAAAAACATATTGAAGATTCAGTTTAATCTCGTATTACATTATAACAGATGACTGGCTCCATTTTATTTTTCACGTAAACCTCTCCCCTGCTTTCGATATTGAATTCAGCCGGATTTTCAAGAAAAGTCTGTTCTCCAATGATGATCTCGCCGCCAATCGCCATTTCCTCCAATCGTGCGGCAATATTCACGCAATCACCGATAACCGTATAATCCATCCGGTTTGATGACCCGATATTCCCGATGATGGCCTTGCCGGTATTGATGCCGATACCGACTTCGAAAAGCTCCTGATTGGCCTGTAGTCTTTTCTTCATCATTTCCTCAGTGGCTTCCTGCATCTCAATAGCACTGCGGATGGCATTTTCGGCAGCATTTCCCGATGCTTCAACGAGACCGAACACAGCAATCAGCTGGTCTCCGACAAATTTATCCAGTAATCCGTTATTCTTAAAAATAATATCCACCATTACGCTGAAATATTGGTTCAACATCAAAACCACGTTTTCAGCGGACATTTGCTCGGCAATGGTCGTAAAAGACCGGATGTCCGCAAACAGGACTGTGACCTGGCGCCTTTCGGTATCCACCAGTCCACCGCCTTTTGAATCAATGAGTTTCTCAACCAGATTGTTACCCACATACCGGCTCAACCGGTTTCTAAGCTCTTCTTCCTGTTTTGTCTTCTGATAAGACAATGCCAGATCCCGGGAGTAAACCATCAACTGGGTGGCCTGCTCCTGATTCTTTCGTTTCATTTTATCAAGGCGTCCCAGAAGAGAATTAAAATGCATCGCAATCTCATTAATCTCCCTATCGGCCTGAATCTGAATCGGTTCACTTTTCTCGCCATTGTCAACCAGCCGTGTTTCTTCACTGAGATGGAAAACATTATCCGCGGATTTTCGGATCAGGGAATACCCGGTAACCGTTGAAGTCAATATGATGGGAATATATAAAATC
Source organism: Desulfococcus sp. (assembly GCA_024641805.1). Classification (GTDB taxonomy): domain Bacteria; phylum Desulfobacterota; class Desulfobacteria; order Desulfobacterales; family Desulfosalsimonadaceae; genus SURF-3. The sequence continues at coordinate 14,750 of JAHECJ010000006.1, read as the reverse complement.
ATTGTCTCGGATATCGATATTTTTCCGGTTACAAATAAATAAAAGAGCAAAAGATATGGAATAACCGCCATTAAAGCCAGCGCAGCCACCATCTTTCCTCCGATTGTATTATAATCACGACGATAGGTTTTTTTCATGGCAAATTACCGGAAAAAAGAATTATCAATTCTCTCAAATTCAAACGGTTTGAGAAATTTTACAGCGACACCCGTTTTAACATCAGTATCTTTCGGATCATTCGTTTCTATCTGATGAAGTCGAACAACCGATGCCTCTGTTTTAATACACGCCCGGACGTCTTCCGTTCCGGCCAGAAAAATATCAAGTGTCAATACTTGACCCGGATAGTACCTTTCCGGTAAACGTGATATAAACATGGCTCCGCCGCCGGACACATCATGCAGTTCTCCCCGCTCGCTGTCTTGATGCTCGGCAGTATCTATCGCGGATGCAATGACTTCAAATTCGATGGGAAAACGATTAAAGGATCTTTTATATGATTTCTGATCGGATGGGACTTCAGGTTCTTGAACAGAAACCCGTTTAAAAAATTTAAGAAGACGCTTTATGGAAAGATCCATCTGGTATATTGTGCAGCCCCTAAATTGATACTACTGGTTGGTTAAACGTGTTTATATATCCAGGCGCAATCAGTTTTAGATCAATGCCGTGAATGCAAAAAAATGGTTTTATTTTCTGATATTCCAACGACATCCATCAGGGTATCCTGTACCGGATTCACATTTTTCAACAAAAAGATTAGCTGATACAGACCCTCCGGACCTCATCCATATCCGAAAGCCCTTCAAACACCTTCAGGATTCCGTCCTGCATCAGCGTTGTCATGCCCTGTTCTTTTGCTTTAATAAACAATTCTTCCGCGCTGGCCTGTTTTTTGATCATTCGCTTGATATCAGCTGTTCCCTCCATCAACTCATGAATACCGAGTCGCCCTTTATACCCGGTTCCATTGCATTGATCACATCCCACCGGCTTATACAATTTGAGATCAGAGGAAAATGTTATTCCTGTTTTTTTAAAATCCTCAGGATTGTAATCATTTACAATATCATCAAAATCTTCCCTGTTTGGAGAATATGCTTTCCGGCATTTTTTGCATAACCGTCGGAGAAGACGCTGTGCCAATACCGCGAGGAATGCATCTGAAAAATTTAAAGGGTTAAGGCCCATATCCAAAAGACGGGTAACGGTTTCCGGCGCACTGTTGGTATGAAGGGTAGAAAAAACCAGGTGACCGGTCAACGATGCTTCCACACCGATAGAGGCGGTTTCATAATCACGCATTTCCCCCACCATGATTACATCCGGATCCGCTCTTAAAAACGCACGCATAATTCTCGCAAAATCGAGGCCGATCTTATTTTTAATTTCAACCTGCCGCAACCCGAGCTGCGATATTTCAACCGGATCTTCAGCTGTCCAGATTTTCCGTTCCGGTGTGTTAATATGATGCAGTGCGGAATGGAGTGTCGTTGTTTTCCCTGATCCGGTCGGCCCGACAACGAGCACCAGCCCGTATGGCTTAGCGATAGCTCTTAACAGGACTTTCATATTCCGCTCGGTGAGCGTTAGGTCTTCCAGCTTCATCGCGCCGCTGGTTGCCAGAATTCGCATGACGACATCTTCCTGGCTATCGGCTGTCGGCAATGTGGCGACCCGCAATTCAAATGGAGGAATCCCCTTGCGCTTAAATTTGATTTTACCATCCTGCGGTAACCGTTTTTCAGCGATATCAAGGTTTGCCATGATTTTGATTCTGGATAAAATAGCCATTGCAAAAGAATTCGGCACCTCAAGAAAATCCTGACAGACCCCGTCGATCCGGAATCTTATTTTGGTCCGTTTTGAAATGGTGGATGGCTCTATGTGTATATCAGATGCATCTTTGCGATATGCCGTAATCAGTATCTGATCGACAAGCTGAACGACTTTTCCTGAAGCTTCATTGTAGGATTCAGAATCATCATCCTCGTCATCGTCCACTTCTTCAAACGAGATATCCGGCATTTGATCAAATTCTTCAGTCGCCGATTGCGACCGGACTTCTGTTTTATGCGTCTTCCCCTGCGCAAAAAAATGGTTGATAATTTCGACGATATCTTCCTGAATGCCGACGGAAAAAGTAAATTTGTTGGTGTTAAAAAGCGCCTTGGCGTGATCCAGCTTGCTCAGATCCTTCGGGTCATCGATCAGAATTTCAATATGATCTATTTCCCAGTGCAGCGGTACCCAAACATCTTGAATCAGAAAAGGTTTTTTCAAATTGCTGATCAATTCATAAGGCACTTCCATTTTTGGATCAAAGATTTTAAACGGACAGTTGTAATAAGCGGACAGGGACTTCCCAATATCTTCTTTGGAGGTCCTGAACTGCTCCATCAAAACAGCTTCGACGCTTTTTTTCACTTTCTTGGAAAGGGCCAGTGCTTTCTGAAGCTGGTCCGTATCTACGATTTTATTTCTCAACAGATAATCATATCGTGAATCAAATCGTTTGTCGGGCTGAACCGATTCAATTTTTTCTTTAATTTTAGGGTAAATCGGATCAATTTTTTGAACCTTGCTATAGCATTTAACGGCCAGTTCCTTATAATGCCGATTATCCAGTTCAACGCCGAGCATAAAATAAATAGCAGCCTTTGTTTTTTGATCCGGATCATTTTCCTTTATAATATTTTCTACGTCTTCAACAAAATCGGAAGGGCTGCTAATCGCCAGGCTGCACTCTATAAAGTCCGTAAAAAAATCATCGAGAAGGTAGTCTGTTTGAAATAATTTTTTATATTCTGAAACAGCTTCCCGGTATAAACCGAGTTCTTTAAATGCAGTTGCGCTGTCGCAGATCTCGGGACCGCTTTCACCGATGGAGAGCCCGGTTTTTATATGAGAAACTTCTTCTGTTGAAAGATTGTAGGGGGTGCTACTGTCTTTATCCTCAATCTCCTTGCCGAGATCATCGATCTTCAATTTAATTTTCTGATAAACAGCCTGATCGAGATCTCTGTTTTCGGATAAAATATCTTTATACAAATCCAGCGCTTCATCATAAAGCCCATGCGCTTCATAGGCTTCGGCTGATTTGATTTTTGCCTGGTAATCTTCAATCTTTGTTTGAACGCTTCCCATGATTACGGCTCCCGGCCAATCATTTGTTGTTCAGCCCGCTTGGCAAAAACGGCTGAACTTTATTTGTCAGACAAATGTTTTAATAAAATTGTTTTTCATTTCACGCTGAATACATCAAAATAAATGGATTGATGTGCGGCAAATAAAATCATGCATATACAATTCGCAAACCAGATATCTTTAAAATATCTTCTTTCGCAGGATTTTACCGAATCTTTTGCTGGCAGGCTGAATTTTTGTCAGCGATGGAAGTAAAATCTCACAATTGAGCCGCACCAGAGAAATCGGTGCATTATCACCGATAATCACAATCAAAAATCCGGTTTCGCTTTTTTTTATATAAAACCGTGCACTGTCATAGATTAATTCAGCATCTTTAATACCGCCCATTTCAATGGTGAAAGGTTCCCAATTAATTTGAGAAAGTTTTTCCTCCTCACCCCTGAAGTTCGAAGAAAACTTGCTCAGCATTACGCTTCCCTCATTGGAAACAACCATCAGGCCATGGACGCCTTCGATTCCCATTACATCTTTGAATATATCTTTCATTTCATTATCCGGGCTGGTTTGTTCGTTTTAATCTTCCAAATAAGGTATCAAATTGTTTTGATAACTTATTTTTCGGTTACAGTCATGCCAAGAGCCATCAATCAGCTGCACTAAATCGTTTTACCTACTTCCTACCCCAAAGCGCCAAGAATGCGGTCCCAGGGCGAATCAGATGTAATTGATATCGCGGTTGTTTCCGCACCCGGGACAAGGATGTACTGATCATCCTTTTCCCGGTTGACATATAATGCATTCAGTCGTCCGCAGTTAAAGACATTTCCTATATTTGAAGCCTGGTTGATCAGACCGTCCCAGCTATGATCGTGATAAATATCCAAAACACCGCTTCGGTTTCCAAGCGCTCTGTTTATTTTCATACGAATGGTATCAATTGGAGAAAGAGAAGGCACTTCAGCTTCTTTTTGAACCGGTCTTATTTTTGCTGCCGTCACAGGCTTTTTAATCTGAATATCAGGAACAGCCGGTTCAGATGTCTCGTCGAGCGATTCCGCAACCGGCGAATCCAGAAGAATTTCTCCATTATGCGTTTCTTCCTCTGCCTCTATTTTTTCAGCCAGTTCATCTTTTACACGCATGGCGTCCAATAAGATGGCCTGCAGATCCCCTTGAATTAACTTTTCCTGAAAGATACAGTCCTGTTCAATGGACAATGAAACGTTGGACCAGGATAATATCTCATAAGCAGCATCTTTGCCCAACCTGTCGCCGATGCGTGCGTTCATTAATTCACCGTTTCTGAAAAAAAGAACGCCGCCCTTTTCTTCTTTTTTATCGACTATCCGCAACGTACTCGTCTGCTGTTCCATTTCAATGAGCTGTAGAAATGTTTCCAGTGTCACATTATGAAGATTACCGCCTTCCGCTTTTTTATTTAATGTTTTTGTAATTGCTCCGTATAATTCAATAGCGGTAAACGGTTTCTTCAAATAACCGGCGGCCCCGCTTTTAATCACCACATCTTTTGTCTTCGGCTTATCATAAGAAGTCATCATGTAGACAGGAATATCCGGAAATTTTTTCAGAATGCTTGACAGCAGTTCAAATCCGTCCATTCCCGGCATTCTAAGATCGGAAACCACAAAAGACACATATGTCTTTGCAAGTAATGCCAAGGCCGCACTTCCGGACTCGGCTGTTAATACATTAAATGATTCGGAAAAGCCTTCAAGATCTTTCTGTATCAAACGCAGAAACGCCTGGTCATCATCAACGATTAAAACATTAGGTCGCATTTTCTATTCCTTTACCCTGCAAAAGATGACATCCGAAATCATCTGAACCTTAACATATATTTATGCTATATTTCTATATTAAAATCAATTATTTCATCAGTATAGTTTTTTTTCCATGTCGCCAGATACTTTCTGAAAACCGCCGTCATGCCGAGCCCGGCAGCCATATCCTTAACGCATTCAAGAATTGACTTCACAAGCTCTCCCTGGGTGGCCCTTCCCGTAAATGTTACCTTGCCGCCCGCATATTTGAATTCTGCCGCAAATGGATCCAAAAAATCATACTGATCCACCTTTTCAACAAATTGTTTGTTCAGCAGGGTTTCAAAATCAACCTTAACCCGCTTATTTGATTTAACCAACTTCTCCAAAAGCACTAACAAATCGGAAAGCATGTTTAATATACGCTGCGGATCTTTTTCTTTTGCGGGTCTTTCTTTGGATTTATTGGGTGGAGCGGGCTTGGAAGCCTGTGAAACCGACGGGGCCGCTTTCACTGCGATGGATTTTGACAATGTGGTAATTTCTGACAGCTGAATTTTTTTAACATTGAAAATCCCACCGACCTCACGGGACCGTTTGATTAAATCATCCCGATATTCGACAGATCGATCCAGTTCGCCTTCTCCCCGGGCAGATGCGCCGCCAATCACTTCTCCATTGTAAAGGAACAGCAAACCGCCGCCGGAATTCTGATTTAATTTTACATCAATATAACCAGTGATCCGTTCGTTTTCCATTTTTTTAATAAGAGCTTCAAGATCTGTAAACTCTGAACTCAAATCACTATACAACTGTTCGGCATTTGAAAGATTGGCCCAGTAATAAACCCGCTCGGGCAGAATATAATAGACGGTCACTGAATAATTGTTTTTTGAAGCCGTCTCGTTGATTTTACGTAATGAGGCATCGCCTTTGAATTCTTCTTTCTTGTCCTTATAATAACTATTGAGCAGATTGTCCTCATCAAAAAACACTACCGCCTCAGCTGTCGGGGATTTAAAATAAATGCCTCCCGTCCCTAAAGCGCCCTGATAATGCTCAAGCAGTTTATCGATTTTGAGGTAATAGCTGTTTAAATCCTGAGCAGCAGGTTTTTCCCTCGGTATTATGATCATTTTTTCTCCCTGTACGAATTTCTTTAAGAGCAAAACATTCAATTCTCTTATAACAAAACAAGCAATGTGCCATGATTTAGCACATTGCTTGTTTTTTGCACCAACAATTTTTTAAAATTTATCGTCGTCGTCTTAAGCGCTCAATGGAAAATCGAAGACTATCCTGCATTCTTGAAATCGCATCGGCAAGATTGCCGATTTCATCTTTCGAATGGACATCAATTTCTGCCTCAAGATCACCGACACTGATTCGATCAGCCGCTTCAGTCAGGTACTGAATATTTCTGGTCAACCGATATCCATAAATGATAATGATTAAACCAATCAAAACAATCGCACCGATCAAAATACCGAAATTGATATTTCGGGTATCTTGCGCCATTTTTTGAGCTCTCTGTTTCAGCGATTCTGTCTTGTTGGTAAATTCATCAATATATGCGGTGCTCATCAACAAAAACGGTTTCCCTTCCAGTTGAATCGGAGCGATTGCCATATATTTTTCCCGGATTTTCCCATCCGGATCTTTCCAGCGGTAGAAACCCTGGGATTCTTTCATCCCCTGAGACGCCGTCAGTACCTTAAAAAAATGATCAAAATAAGGGCCTAGCGCCTTTCTGATCATATCAATATCATCAATACCGATGATGTTCGGATTTGGATGCGCCCAAATTGTCCAGTTCTGTCCTTTATCAGGCTCGGGTTGCTGAATAAGGCAGGTATAACCTGACTGGCCGACACTCTGTACGGCAATACCGCTGAATTCCGGATCATAGAAAAAGTCTTCTCTCTCAAGGTCCGGGTGGCTTCGCAGATAAATCTCCGCCTCCAAGGCCACGTCCCGGGATTTTTGCATCAGCTTTTCCTTACCTTCTTCCAGAACAAGGGAGGTACTTTCTTCGGTAATTTCATTGGCCAGTTTATTCAACTGCTGCTGCGAAATGTAACCCGATGCTGCCATCAACAGAATAGGAAGGACAAGAAAGAGGATCATCATTTTGCCCCTTAAGCCAAGCCAGCCGCTTGAACGGAGATCAGTTGCTCTGGTACTGATCCTTTCCGGCCTTGCCGCAGGCTCTTCTTCTCTTTCATCGGCATCAGGTTCCATTGACGGCATGCTGGGAACATCGGCTGCTGCGAAATCATCAGCAGGCTCTTCCGCCGCTTCAATCAATTTTGAGATCTGAGTCACATGCCCGCATTCACCACATCGCACCCTGACGGATTTCCCCCTATACCGATCTAGTTTATCAGGATCAATATGATAAACCTTTCCGCACTCCTCACAAATAACCGTCATATCTTATCCTCCTTAATTAAATTGGCAGCTTTGATATATATAAGGTGGCCCCTTAAAAAATTATCAAACCCAATCAATAGTGTTCACTTATTTTAATTTATGCTTTAATTTCACGAAGTTTTCGGACCATGGCTTGCTGAAAAGAGACCTTTCTTTCTTCTCTGAGAATTTGACGGGCCAGTAAATCTACCAGTTCGGCAGCGCGGTGGGAAGGAAATTTCAATTGACTCTCCCCCATTTCACTGACTTCATCTTCAATGACAACATCGGCAATGGGACCCATCGCCCGGGAAAGTTCCGCAGACAAATAATGAAAAAAGGCTTTGTCCAGTTTTGGGATCGCCTCTTTTGCGGTTTCGCAAAGATGAAGTTTATATAAGCGATTTAAAATCGATCTTAACTGTTTCAAGTTCATATTTAAAGAATGGGCAACCTGACCCAGGTTCTTCGTCCCGTCCAGTTCCATTAGAACCTGCAGCATTTCGCTATCCAGAGAAACTTCTCCCAAGTCAGCCCGGACTGTCCGCTTAAGAACCAGTTTAGACATATCACCTGCGAATACATTCATTATTCAGCCTCCGAAAATCATTAAATAATCCGCCATAGCTTTCACATCCCGGAATGTTAAAAAGCAAACCCGCACCCAGATAAACTGTTATGCGCCGAGATTTTTGATTATCTGCCGCAACGTGTGGAATTCAGCTTTAATCTCTTTCTTGAGTTGTTCCACAATATAGTCAATCGCTTCTTTGGATTCCAAGGTAAATGAAACGCTACTGTCAGCTTTAGCAGCTGTTGGTTTGCCTAGACTTTCCGTGGCAGAAATTTTTATGTCTGCCGGTTCACCGGCGCCCTCTCTGAGGAGAACACGCTGTTTAAAATCCTTAAATTTATTGACTTCTGTCGATAGAAGCTGTTTCTTTTGACTGTCCTTCATCCCCGGGGTCAGCAGGGCTTTTTCAAAATTTTTATAAACAGATGCGACAAACTTTATGGAATCCGGATGCGCTCTGGCCTTCTTGGCCTTTATGTACTTCCCGATAGATTCATGCAGTTTCAGAAAAAGAGAAGCAATCTTGTCATCCTTATATTTTTGCATGAGGCGCTTGGTTTCGGCAAGAAAATCAACCATTGTCTCATCCGTTATTTCCCAATCGATGGAAAAAACCAGCGCCTTCAAATTACTGAGCGGAGAGTTATCATCCTGATTATCAACGGATGCAACCGCAGAGGGTTTAACGGCTTTCTTCGCCTGACTTTTTGATTCGCCAGCACCCCTGGCTGCCGCGGAAGAACCTTTTGATACCGGAATTACTTCGGAATCCTCATCACCGAACAATTCATCCAAGCGATTTGAAACCTCTGCTCCGAGGCTTCCATCTTCATCCTTCGTAGTCAATGCTCTACCCTCCTATTCAAGTTTCTTCCTCAATGACCCTACGGTTAAGGCAATAATTTTTTTCATTGTTGCGGCAACATTGTCTCCCTTAACAGCACTTGCGGCAAAACTCGGCGCTTTTAACCGGCTGTTCAAATCCTTTTGAAGCGTGTCAATTGAAAGGATAGGGATGCCCTCTTCTTCCAGATCGCGTTTATTGTATTGCAATACCAGTGGAATATTGAAGATGCTTTTATTGAATGTTTCCAGGTTTTCTTTAAGATTCTGAAGCGAACGGATATTCATTTCGCGTCTCAAATCCATTGAATCCGCTACAAAGACTAAACCATCCACACCTCTTAAAACCAGTCTTCTTGTGGCATTGTATTTCACCTGGCCGGGTACGGTGTAAAGCTGAACTTTGATGCTGTGTCCCTTAATTTCCCCTATGTCGAACGGTAAAAAATCGAAAAAGAGGGTTCGGTCCCCATAGGTTTTTACCGTCACCATTTCATTCTGAATTCGTTTTTTGAATTTCTTATTGATGTATTCAAGATTTGTTGTTTTACCCCCTCGGCCTGGACCATAGTAGACTATTTTTACCTGGACCTCCTTCTTTTTCGGATTTATTAATGCCAAATCACCTACCTCCAGCACTCATAGGTTAAAGTTCTGCCGAATATAATAAAAAATACGGCAACAAACAACATCAGATGCGAACAAATAATTATCAAGAAAACTCAAAACTACAATTCTTTATTTCTTATTTTCCCGTGGAGACAAAGATCAGATCAGAACTTGAATCCTTTTAATCGCTTCAGCAACTTTTAAACGCAAAAAACCTAAGGAAACATTTTTGTTAAAAATGGTAAGCAACAGCAAATCTTCGACAACTTTACTGAAATGAATGCTCTCTTCCTCGCCTTTATGGAAAAGAAGCGAAAATTCCTGCTCCCCGATAATGTTTGCCATGGCACTGACTGCTCCATAATTCCCGGCAGCCAACGCTGCCAGGGAATAGACATCATGGCTGGTTTCCCCGTTTTCAAGATTAACAATTACGTTGCCCGCCAAGTCCATCAAAATGATACTTTGAACACCTAAATCAATGAGTTCTTCCTGAAGGATGTTCTCAATTGACTCAATCTGCTGCTTATCAAATTCGATTGTAAAATCCATTTATTTTTACCCCTTCAAAAATATATTCATTCCCTCTCATCGATATCTAATCAGAAAAAAACTGAATTGAACCGAAAATCACTGTTTTGTCAGAAAAACATTATTAAGCCTTAGCGTATTACTTTTATTTAATCAAATAAAAAAACAAAATGGGTAGTCTTATTAATATCCTCCGCTTCTGCGTGACCGTCAAAAATGATGTTTGTCCAACTGAAATCTGAAAACTACATCCGACTGAAATAATGATCAACCAATTTCTCGGCAAGCCCTGTATAATGATTTACCGTCAATTTTTTCATCCGTAACTTCAACGATTCCGGAACCTTTTCAAGGGTATCGACAAATTGACTGATATCATTCATGGATATGCGCCTTCCCCGGGTAAGACCCTTTAGTTTCTCATATGGATTTTCTTCGTTAAACACACGCATGGCCGTCTGAATCGCCTCGGCCAGTAGTTCGGGGTTATTTTCAAGATCTTTTTCAAGCACCTCCCTGTTTAATGAAACTTTATTCAGCCCCTTTAACGTGCTTTGCAGTCCGATAACCAGATAGCCCCAGACAGCGCCCAGGTTTCGGAGCACGGTACTGTCGGTAAGGTCCCGCTGGAATCTCGAATTTAACAATTTAACCGATAGATGCTCCATCATGGAAATGGCCATCCCCATATTACCTTCGCTGTTTTCAAAGTCAATGGGGTTGACTTTATGGGGCATTGTCGAGGAACCCACTTCGCCGGGAACCGGTTTTTGTTTAAAATACCCTAGTGAAATGTACCCCCACATATCCCGGTCCAGATCAATGACCGTTGAAGCGATCCGGATCAGATTATGCATTATCTCAGCCAGATAATTATTCGGGTTAATCTGGGTGGTGTAAAGAATGGGTGTCAATCCCAAATATTTAGCAATAAATTTTTCACTGGCATCGATCCAGTTAATTTCCGGAAACACGAAATGATGTGCATTAAAATTACCACTTGCACCGTTCATTTTAGCATGGATATACAATAACTTCAGGTTGGTCATCTCGATCCTTAAACGCCAGGCGAAATTCACAAGCTCTTTGCCGGCGGTTGTCGGCGTTGCCGGCTGTCCATGTGTCCGGGACATCATGGGAATCCCTTTATATTCCATGGCATAGGTTTCAATCTTTTCTATCACCGAAGTGAGGTCAGCGATCAGTTTCATCCGTCCCTCCTTCACCATCAGGGCATAGGACGTATTGTTGATATCATCGGAGGTACATGCAAAATGCACCCACTCCTTTAAATGCGCCAGCCCCATTTCCGTCAGCTTCTGCTTTATAAAATACTCAACCGCTTTAACATCGTGATTGGTTTCTTTCTCAATTTCTTTAACCTTGACTGCTGATAGTGCGTCAAAGTCTGAAAAAATGGAATCAATCCTCCGGATATCTTCTTTGGAGACTTTTTCAAAAGCCAGTTCTTCGAATAAAAACTTCAGCCATTGAATTTCAACAAATATCCGGTGTTTAATTAATCCGTATTCCGAAAATATGTCATTTAATTCTTTCGTATATCGCCGGTACCGCCCGTCAAAAACTGAAATCGCCTGTATACTCTCCATTTCCTGTCCTTAATCACTTTCATAAAAAAATTATCTAACTCAAAACAAAACCTTTAAATTGATTCCACCCCATCGCCTTCTCTGCCGCTACCCCTCGGGCCCGTCGTTGTCGGGAGCCCCGAAATATGCCGTTGGCTGGGTCTCTTTGATGTATTTCCGAATACCGTTGATGATTCCGTCGCACAATACATTCTGGTACGCCGGATCTTTCAGTCGCTGACATTCCGTCTTGTTGCTGATAAAAGCGGTTTCAACCAAAATCGCAGGCATCTGGGCACCGATCAGCACGTAAAAGGGTGCCCGTTTAACGCCCTTATTGTTGATACGATTATATTTTAATTCCATTTTACCGCACAGCTCTTGCTGTACATATGTCGCCAACCGGCTGGATTCATTTATTTTTGCATTCTGAAGCAAGTCGTTCAATATGGTCTGAAGTTCACTGATATTTTTTTCCGAAGTGGCATTTTCCCTTGCCGCCACCGTGATGGACTCATCATCGGTCGTTAAATTCAAAAAATAAGTTTCGATTCCGAATGCCCGTTGATTCCTTGAGGCATTAGCATGAATGGAAATAAACAGATCTCCTTTTTTTGTATTTGCGATGGCGGTCCGTTCCTCAAGGGTCAAATATTTGTCATCATCTCTTGTCAGAATCACTTCACAACCCAGTTCCTGCCTGATTTTTTCAGCAAGCTTTTTGGCAATCTCCAAAACCATTTTTTTTTCATGCACGCCCTTTAAATAGCCTGGCGCGCCGTAATCCTTTCCGCCATGTCCGGGATCTATCACTACTCGATGAACACCCAATGCCAGCTGCCTTGCAATTGAGGCGTTATCGGGCTTGTCGCTATGCTCCACGAAAGGCAATTCTTTCTCAGAAGACTCCCCCCTTACATCAATGACCACCCTGAATGGATTTTGAAGCGAAAAGATATTGTAATCTTCAAATGAATTAATGTCGATGACCACGCGAACCGTGTCAGTCGTAAACTGACCCGCACGGGCCGCTTTCAGCAGGCTGTCGTTGATCGGTATCGTTTTCGGAATTTCCCCCATGCGGCTGTTTTTCAAATCCACATAGAGCCGTTGATGGGATTTATCGTGTGAAGGATCTTTTTTCAAAAGATTGTTTTGAAATGAGGTTGCCCGGTCGGCATCAATAACTACTCTTGTGTAATCGGGATTTGACCAGTAACGAATACCGGTCACGATCGCCAGTCCGGAGCTGTTTTCTTTCTCAGGCGAGGCCGAAACGGTGGCTTCAGCTTCCGGTGTCTCCGTATCATTTGATTTTTCTTGATCGCCGCACAGGATCAGTGATTGAATATCACCCGTCAGCCTTTCTTCCGCTTTTTTGCTGTACGCGCTGTCCGGATATTGACTGACGATGTCTGCATAGATTTTTTTTGCCGCCTGATTATCTTCATCTTTAAAAGAATTTTTATATAAATCCTCGTAAAGGTTGCCTTTCATGTAAAGAGCGGCCGCCGCCCAGGGTCCGGACGGATCCAACTGGTAGACCGATTCAATCTCTTTGATTGAATCCATCCAGTAACTGCGGAATTTCTGTTTGTTCGGATGGGCAAGCAATTCCGCGTAACTCGATTCGGCTTCAAAAAATTTCTTTTTCACAATTTCCTGATTTACCGATTCAGATTGATGGCCGGATAATTGATTCAACGCCTTTGCAGCTTTGTCCTTATAACCGCTTGAAGGATATTGGCTGACAATTCGTTGATAAAGCTTTTCAGCTTCCTGACGATCCTCGTCTTTAAAAGAATGCTGGTAAAGCTCTTCATACAATCGCCCCATATTGTACAACCCCGCGGCTGCCCAAGTACCCGAAGGGTCCCGCCGATATACAGCGTCAAATTTATTGATACAGTTGAACCAGTAGCTGCGATATTTCTGTTTATCGGGACTGTTCCGTAGTTCTTTGGAACAACTCTCCGCCTGATAAAACAGATTCCGGGCCTTTGAACCGGATGATGCGCATGACCAGAAAACTGAAACCGCGCAGCAAATTAAAATCGTTATGAAGGTTTTTCTTAATGACATAAAAATAACGGTCTGTTTAATCAATGAAAAATGATTCATCTTATAAAATCAGGAGGCTTGTTTTCCCTCCTGACAGGATCAACTCTCTGAAATTTCTTTAATATTATGTCCCATGTATCCGAAACCGGCTTTCTCCTTGAGCATACCGATATAATTGAGCGCCTCAAGCGGCGTCATCGAGGAAATATCAATATTTCGCAATTTTTCAATAATCACATTTTCCGGCGGCCGGAACAGGCTCAGCTGCACCTGACCGCTGTTTGAGAATTTCTTATCCTCGTTGCCGCCGGACTTGACGCCCAGAACATGCCCGGCTTGCTCAATATTTAAAAGCACCTTTTTTGCCCGTTTGATTACCTTATCGGGAATTCCCGCCAGGCGCGCCACCTGTATCCCATAACTGCGATTCGTTCCACCCTCAACCAATTTGTGCAGAAAAATAATTTCATCATTCCATTCCTTAACCGCGATGTTGAAATTTTTCACCCGGGGCTTAATTTTCACCAGATCGGTCAATTCGTGATAATGCGTAGCAAAAAGGGTTTTTACACCCGCACCTCGCAGATCATGCAGGAATTCCGCAACCGCCCAGGCGATGCTTAATCCGTCAAACGTACTCGTTCCCCTTCCAATTTCATCCATCACCACCAGACTGTCCGGGGACGAGTTATTCATGATGTTGGCCGTTTCCTCCATTTCCACCATAAACGTGCTCTGCCCCTGGGACAGGTTATCCAGCGCCCCGACACGCGTGAATATTCTGTCGGTGATCGAAACGGAGGCATAGCTTGCCGGAACGAAAGCTCCCATCTGCGCCATCAGCACGATGAGCGCCACCTGGCGGAGCACTGTCGATTTACCGGCCATATTGGGCCCCGTAATGATCAGCACCTGCTGTTCCCGGTTATCCATATGAATGGTATTGGGAACATACCGCTCACCGGCCAGCAGTTTTTCAACCACCGGGTGCCTGCCGTCTTCTATGTGAATAACCCCATCGGTATTTATTTCCGGACGGGCATAATTATTTAAGTCGGCAATTTCCGCAAAACTTAAAAGACAGTCCAGCCTTGCGATAAACCGGGCGGCCTCCATCATTGCGGCATTATTTTGAACCACATGCGCCCGGATCTCGCTAAACAGCTCGTATTCAAGCGCGGCCCGCCTGTCTTCCGCACC
>JAHECJ010000224.1 GCA_024641805.1 Desulfococcus sp. | reverse complement strand
GAAATTCTTGGCATTGATAAATCCAGAGTACCGCTGGCCCTTGTCTGCATCGGAAGGGCTGCCCGGGAATTAAAAAAAATGGGTCGAAAGGATGTACTGAAGAAAACAACGTTTCTGCTTTAAAGGGGAAAATACCTTTTTCAGGCCTTATCCTTTAATATCGCCGACGATAAACGGCGTACAGCGTACGGCGATACTCAACTTTTTAATCCATAATCTGACCATGATGAGGACTTCACCGTCTAAATTAACCAGGTTCGGCAGTTCCTCAACAAATGAAATATCTGATTTGTTCAGTTCATAATAAAACGTGCTGGTATAATAGGGATCAACCACGAGAATCATTTTTTCAGAATCATACGGATGTTTATGAGGAGATCCTGAATAGGGAATATGCGTTTTCACGAGCATTTTACGGTCTTTGGGTTTTTTATACTTTTCGATTTCAAAATGTTCGGTATTTTTCAGCAGCGTTTTAATGGGCATAAACTGCTCCTCCTGTTTGGAATATGAATTTAAAGAATGGTTATTTGAATTTGCATTCGTGGAATTCTTCAGACGTCTTTTTTAAATCCCTGAAAAAGTATTTAAAAGCAAATTTTGACATTAATCTTCCTGTTTTTTGAGAATAATCGCCGTGCGTGTGGGCAGGTAAAGGCTGAGCCGGTTCCGGTAATAAACGCCGGATTCATCGGGAAGGGTGAAATGCACCTGATGTTTATCCAACCGGTCATGGCCGCCATAGAGGGAATCGTCGGAATTAAAGATCATCCGATATTTTCCTGCCGGCGCGAAGACAGGGTAGTCAACGTATGACCGGTTCGGATGAAAATTAAACACAAACACCAGTCCGGCCCGTAAAAAAGAGATTACCTTGTCATCATTATGTTCATGCAGCAACTGAGAAGGCTTTAAGCCCAGCAGAGGGTACGATTTCGCCATATGAATCATGTCCCGGTCAAATTGCCCCAGTTGTTGATATTTCAGGTCCGGATTCATCAGCAGATGCCATTGGCGTCTGGCGAATTTGTAACTCCATCCATTGCCTTCCCTGGGGAAATCGATCCATTCCGGATGTCCGAATTCATTTCCCATAAAATTGAGATATCCGTTGCCCGCCGTCGCCAGTGTTATCAGGCGAATCAGTTTGTGCAGGGCAATGCCGCGATCGACGTTATGGCTGGTATCACGGATGCGCATTTGGTCGTATATGTCCTGGCCGATGAGTCGGAACAGAAGCGTCTGGTCCCCCACCAGAGCCTGGTCATGGGATTCGCAGTAACTGATGGTTTTTTCATCCTGTCGCCGGTTGTTGAGTTCAAACCACAGGGTTTCCATGGGCCATTCTTCGTCGCGAAATTCTTTGACGAGCTTAATCCAGTAATCCGGTACTCCCATGGCAAACCGAAAGTCGAACCCGATGCCGCCTTCATTTTCCGGCGAGGCCAGTCCAGGCATTCCGCTGATGTCTTCGGCGATAGTCACTTTCAGAGGATTGACTGCGTGAATGACATTATTGGCCAGGGAAAGATAGACCAGGGCGTCTTCATCCACATTTTCATCATAATAATCCGCATAGGACGTGAAGGCTTTTTCAAGGCCGTGATTCAGATAGAGCATGCTGGTAATGCCATCAAAGCGAAAACCGTCCACCCGGTATTCGTCCAGCCAGAAACGGCAGTTGGACAGCAAAAAATGCAGCACTTCGGTTTTGCCGTAGTCAAAACACCGGGAATCCCATGCCAGGTGATCCCCCCGGGGGCCTTCGTGAAAGTACTGATACAGAGATCCGTCAAACCGGCTGATGCCTTCCGTTTCATTTTTGACTGCATGAGAATGAATTAAATCCATGACGACCAGCAAGCCGGCCTGATGCGCGGCATCGATAAGGGCTTTTAGTTCATCAGGGGTTCCGAACCGAGAGGATACGGCAAAAAAATTGGACACATGATAACCAAAAGATCCGTAATAGGGATGTTCCTGGATGGCCATCAACTGGAGGGTATTGTAGCCGGCCCGGACAATCCATGGCAGGATTTTGTTTTGGAATTCGTTAAAACTGCCGATACCTTCATAATCCTGTGCCATCCCGACATGTGCCTCGTAAACCAGCAGGCCATTAAGGTCCTGGGACGGTTTCCTGCTTTTCCACATATAGGGCGTGGGAGGACGCCATACCTGGGCATTGAAAATTCCGGAAACCGGGTCCTGGACCACCCGGCGGGCATATGCCGGAATCCGATCACCCATTCCGCCAGGCCAGTGGATACGAAGCCGGTATAAAGATTTATGGTTCAATGCATCCGCCGGAAGATGGATTTCCCAGGTACCTCCCGGTCCAACCGGACGGAGGCTGAATTCCTGCATTTCCTCCCATCGGGTGAATTCACCGATGAAATAAATAGCGTCGGCGTTGGGCGCCCACTCCCTGAAAATCCATTCATTGCCGTTAAAGTGAAGACCGAAAAATTCATGACCTGAGGCAAAATCGACCAATGACATTTTGCTTTGGGTCAGCCGTTGCTCCATGGTCAATATTTTCAAAAGACGTCGGGCGATGGCTTTTTGATAGGGGGCAGAATATGGGTCTTTCCGGATGCGGATTTCAGTCAGATATTCTGCTTTTTCAGAATTAGTGAAGACATTTGTCATGGAAAATAAATCACCTTGCCGGGTAATTGAATAAATCCCTTATTAAATATTAGCAGTGAGCATTTGGTGTTGGATGTTCATCCAGTTCCATCGTTCATTACCACAGGGTCTCGACCTTTGCTTGCATGGTTCCGTCAATTATGAGTGAGGGGGCGATCGAGCATTTGTTCGTACAGATTAATATAATGCCTTGCCGTGACATCATGATTAAATGTCTGAGCCGCATGGGTCATGATTCGGCGAATTTGCTTTTCACGCTCCACCAGAGGCCGTCTGTAAAAATTCATGGCCTGCTGGATGGCCCAGAACAACCCACCGGAATCATATGTTTCAAACAGAAATCCGTTGCCCAGATTATTGTCTGCATCCAGGTGCCTGATCGTGTCGTGAATACCGCCTGTATCCCTCGCAACAGGGAGGGAACCGTAAATAGGCGCGATCATCTGGGGCAAACCGCAGGGTTCGAACAATGACGGCATCAGGATAAAATCTGATGCGGCAAAAGCAAGCCGCGAGAGATCTTCATCAAATTCACAGACGGCAATTCGGTCTTTAAAACCATGATACGCGGCAATGTCTACAAAGTGCTGCCGAAATCCGCCGTTGGCAACAAAAACGATTTGAAGGGTGTCCTCCCAGAAGGAATGAATGGTGTGATAGAGGATTTCCGCCAACAGCGGGCAACCTTTTTGAATGGTGTCCAGTCGTGACGGCCAGAAGAACAGCGGGGCCCGAATGTTTTGGATCAGCCCGAGTTTTTTTTGCAAAAATCGTTTGTTATGAATTTTCCCGTTCACATGATTCTTCTCATTGTATTGATAGACAAGCGCTTTATCGGTGGACGGGTTATAGGTCGGGTCCGGTGCGTTGAGAATACCGGTGGTGCAGCTGGCATGCCATTTATTGGTGAGCTCGCGGCGAATATGTGGCGCCACAAAATTATGATGTCCGTCCACAATTTCTTTTAGAAAAGTAGGACTCACGGTATTGACAAAGTGGGCGGCGAATATTCCGCTGGTCAGAAAATCAACCGGATTGGTTTCCCGGGTCAATTCATACTCCTCCGCCATTTTTTCATAATAGAGGTGATCCCAGAAATACGCGGCATCGATCCCCCGGTCTTCGATTTGCGCCAGAGTGGTTTTAACGGTGTGGATATTGTGTATGGTAAACAGGCAGGGAATTCCCATTTCCCTTGACATGGCCGGAACCAGTGCGGTCATCCAGTCATTGCAATGGATCAAATCCGGTTTAACCCGAGGAACAATGTTGTTCATGACTTCCCGCTGGAGCGCCAGGGACATATGCAGGTTTTCCCAGCCGTAGCTTGAATAGACATTGCTGACATAGAAAAAAGCACGGTCCTCGGCCAGGTGAACATGATCCGTCGGCATATGATCGCGGATCATCAGTCGCTGTTTGCGAAGCAGCGGGTCTATTTTATTCTCAAACATTGCCCGATAATCCGGCAGGGCCACATGAACATCCGCACCCTGCGTGAACAGCGCACTGATGAGCGCGGCGGACACATCCGCCAGCCCGCCGGCTTTAGCAGTCAGATAGTTGGAAAGATTTCCCATTCCTTCCGGCAAATAGGTCGTTTCAGGGGTAACGATCAATATCCGTGGATTTTTTTTCTTCAATGCAGCCATAGTGGATCATTTTGTTATATGAACGAAAAAGTGTTGCCGTCTCTATGCCCGGATGATTTTTTTTGTACCGGAGCAAAAGGTCTCTCGTTTAAAAAGAACTCATGCCCATGTGATTAGTCCGGGGGAGTATTTTAAATGGTTGTCACCGGCGGGAACAACCCGCGCGGTTAAACCGAATCTTCCGGAAATATCACATAATAAGGAGGTCCCGTATCGATAGCGTCCATCACCCAGGTTCTCCAGTACATTCATCTTTTCAACAGATAATGGTTCCAGTTTGTCGACGGTTTTCATTTTGCCGTAACAAAGTTCGACTTCCACTTCTTCAGGCAGGATATTTCCGAGATGCACTATTGTCGTGACGTCGATTCTGTCATCCACCCGGAAGGGGCCTTCCTTGCTTCGGACGGGGTGCTCAACCTTTATATTCCCCCAGTTGGTTTTCAATCGGGTATGGAGTGAAACGATCTGTTGCGCTTCCTGGGCGTTGTTGGCGGTTAGTTCGGCAAAACGTCTGGAAGCCGGAATATATGAAGATTGGGCATATTTGTCGATCATTTCATGGGCGCCAAACCGACTCAAGGCCATTTTCATGGAGGCTTTCATCATTTTTAACCACATATTCGGGATATCGCCGAGCCTTCGGTCATAGAAACACGGGATAACGCTGTTCTCCAGTATATTATACAGGGCCTGGCTTTCAATATCGTCCTGATATGCATCGTCGCTGTATTCTTCTCCGTTTCCGATTCGCCATCCG
>JAHECJ010000223.1 GCA_024641805.1 Desulfococcus sp. | reverse complement strand
CAATGCATGTTTGGTTGCAGAATAAACATTGAGTTCAGGTACGCCGCACAAGGACGAAATAGATGACATGTTGATAATCCGGGAACCCTGGGTTTGCTTTAAATACTTTAAGGCATAATAAGCACAGCTCAGACACCCTTTAAAATTAACATCCACGATCTGGTGGTGTGTTTTTAAATCAACTGTTTCAAAAAGACCAAATTTTAAAATGCCGGCGTTATTGAGCAAAACATCCAGTTTACCACCGGTTTTTGATGCAAACGCATCAATTGCCTTTTGAACATTTTCCGGATCAGTTACATCCATGGTTCCGGAACAGCAATTGGAAGCACCGATTTCAGATTCAAGTGTTTTCAGCCCGGATTCGTTGACATCAAAGATCCCTACATACCAGCCCTTTTTGGCAAAAAACAGAGCGGTTTCCCGCCCGATACCGGATGCCGCGCCGGTAATCAGAATCGATTTTTTGTTCATTTTTTACTCCCTATTTTCGTATGTTCTTAAAAACTCAATATACAGAATTGAAAACACCAGATCCACGATCCCTGCCCCGATCAATATGAAGTGGATCTGACCAGTGATGCCCGCCCAAAGCAGCCCGACAAAAACCAACAATTTGCCGATGATTCCCATCTTCACGATTCCATGGTTTTTTCCCAAATCCTGTGATACCCAGAAGTATCCGATGCCGAAAACAAAACATAATCCCAGAAACATCAAAAAAAAGACAGGATACACGGGAAGCACCATTCCGAATAACGGAAACAGAATCTTATACCCGAAGATAAGAGTTGTTGTCGCCACCCAGTTCCAGATGGCACCGATGAAAAACAGTTTCTGATAATATTCTTGTTTTGGCATATGACTTTCTCCTTCTGAATTTGATCAGCCTGAAAACATCTGATTAATAAAGTCTTTCCCCTTTTTGAATATCCCCCAGCCAGTATTCAAACGTCTGATTGTACAATGTCCAGACCATAAAATTGGATATTCCCCACTTTACTGAAAGGGCTTCTTCAGGACATCCTGTAATGCACCGATAACAGCGAAAACAAGTTTTCGCGATTATTGGTTTTGGAATCAAGCTCATGCTATTTGTGGGGCACTCCGCCGCACACCATCCACATTCCGTGCATTTATCATTGTCAACTTTGGGTTTCGGCATCAAAAGGCGTACCAGTGAGTCATTCATCATGGCCCCGACAATATTGTAAAACCCTGCCCCGTGTTTTAATGCGTCCGGCCGACTTTTCGGCATGGGGCCGGAAATTCCGGAAGAGATATGATCAAGCAGGGCTGATGCAAACGCTTCTGCCTTTGCCAGATCCTGCGCATCCGGACGCTCAGGGAACCGGCCCTTCAGGCAGGGAACCGGATAATAACAGGTGCCGCGGCTGAGAAACCCGCCGACCACTTCCGCCCCTTTTTTCATTAAGGGTTTAGCCAGATCATACAGCACCTTGCCGGGACCGCCGCCGGATGTTGAAAACACAAACGCTTTTTCGCCTGTCAGTTCCGGCAAATCCCACAAATATTCTCTGACATGTGACGGCGCCTGGCTCTCAAAACAGGGCGCGCCCACGCCGATCAAATCGGCATCCGTAAAATCCGTCGGCTGTAATTTATTGAAGCCGATGGCCCGGGTGTCATGACCGGCCTTTTTAAATACGTCAGCCATGGCTTTGGCGACTTTGCGGGTATTGCCGGTCTGAGAAAAGTATATGACATTGATGTCCATAACCATGCTCCTTCAGAATAAATAAAATATTCAAAGATCAGGCACCGGACCCGTTGATATCAGTTACGTTTTAAACAACCTGTTAAACAATCCAGACCGCCATCTCATGCGCCCTGTGAAGAACCTTCATGCTGACCCGCCCCATCAGAAAATCCCTGATCACAGACAACCCCCGCCGGCCGGTGACGATGGTGCCGTATCCCCTGATTTCAGCTGTTTTTGCAATAGCCACCGCCCGGCTGACGGTGCCTTCCAGTATTTCAGAAACGATCAGTCCGGGATCAAACCCGGCTGTCACCAGCCGCTTCTCGGCTTTGCCCATCAAATCCATCATCTGCCGGCGGCTCTGCGCCTCCCACGCCTTTTCCTGCTCATCACTGAATACTTTCCGATCGTCCATGGGGCTGTTTATCTTTTGCGCCACATGGCACAGCATTACTTTACGGCCGGCCTTTGGCATTAATGAACAGACGCAATCCACCGCTTTGAAGGCATTTTCCGATCCGTCAAAACCGATTAACACATGGTTCGAGTCCGGCTGGCTCCCTACCACCACGACCGGCAGATGCAGAATCCCGCTCATCATCCGGTAAGCGGTGGCCCCTACAATAATATCGGTGGGATCCTTCATCCCCCGGCGGCCGACGACTACCGCATCATAACCCTTTTCCGACTCGGCAATAATATCTTTTGCCACCCCGGCAAGCCGCTTTTGGATTTTAATTTCCACGGCTGTTTGATCGTATCCGGCGTCTGTGAGTATTGTTTGAGCCGATCGCATCATTTTCTCAGCATTCTCGTTCATTTGAGAATACCAATGGGTTATTTCGATGGCCGGCGCATCCGATGATTTAATGTTTTTCAACCCCTCAAGGGCTTCGGGTAAATCCGCCATCACATGAACGAGGGTGATTGCCGTTTTTTCCGGGTCATGGAACGAGCCCACATATCGAACCGCATCCATTGAACTTTCGGAGCCATCCACTGCTATCAGCATTTTATGCGCTTTTGCCATTTCCTTGCCCCACCTTTTCGAAGTGTTTCAAATGGTGTCACCCATTATAAAACTTTTGCTTCTTCCTTCAGCGCTTTAATCAGTGCTTCGACATCCTCCACAATGCGGCCGCCCTTTCGCCGGGGGGGTTCCGCCATGGCCTTAACGACCACTTTGGGCGTCATGTCGATGCCTAAATCGGATGTCGTCACTTTTTTGATTTCCTTTTTTTTGGCCTTCATGATGGCCGGCAACGCCGGATACCGGGGTTCATTGAGTCGCAAGTCCGCGCTGATCACTCCGGGCAGATCCATGTCCACCACTTCGATCCCGCCATCCACCTCCCGTTCCACCCGGGCGGTGTTTTCACCAACTTCCACCTTGGAAGCAAAACAGGCCTGCCCCCAGCCGAGATACGCCGCCAGAAGCTGGGCCACCTGGTTGTCATCCACATCAATGGCCTGCTTGCCCAAAATGACCAGATCGGGCGATTCCATTTCAACCAGTTTGACCAGAATCCGCGCAACTGCGTCCGAATCCGGATCAGCCCCGACACTCACATGAATGCCCCGGTCCGCGCCCATGGAAAGACCATAACGGATTTCGGTCTGCGCCTTGTCCGAACCGATGCCGATCACGATCACTTCCCCGCCCTTGTCCTCCTTTATCCGGAGCGCTTCCTCAATGGCGATTTCATCAAACGGGTTGACCTTAAAACTTAAAGAAGACAATTCAATCCCCGACCCGTCCTCCTTGACCTTGATTTTCATTTCCGGGTCAGTGACCCGTTTTGCTGTAACCAGAATTTTCATCTGCTTTCCTTTTTCTTTTTCATTCCTCATTCGATTGAGCCAAGCATCATCTGCGCCAGGTCAATAACCTCAAATTCTCCTTCAGCCCCCTTTGCCTTCATGGCGTCATCGAGCATGATCATGCAGTAGGGACAGGCCGTGGCAATCGTTTTGGCTCCCGTCGCTGACAGCTGATCAAACCGCTCCGCATTGATCCGTTTCCCGATACTTTCTTCCATCCACATGCGGCCGCCGCCGGCGCCGCAGCAGAAACTGGTCCGCTCCCTGCGTTCGGCTTCCACCAGTTTCACACCCGGCACAAATCGGGCGATATCCCTAGGGATGTCATACAGGTTATTGTAGCGCCCCAGATAGCAGGAATCATGATAGACCACCGGCCCCTTGCCGGAAAATTTCTTTCCGCCTTTAAACGCGCCTTTTCGGGTCAGCTCCCGGATCATCTCGGTATGATGAATCACTTCAAATTTTTTACCGAACTGGGGATATTCATTTTTAAAGGTGTTAAAACAATGCGGGCAGGCAGTGATGATCTTTTTTGCGCCAATGGTGTCAAACATCTCAAGGTTAAAGTTGATCATGTGCTGGGCCAGGTATTCATTACCCAGGCGGCGGGCGGTCTCGCCGCAACACATCTCATTGTCGCCCAGACAAACGAAGTTAACACCGGCTTTCTGCAGCAGTTTTGTCAGTGCAATGGTCACTTTTTTGTAGCGGTCGTCAAAGGACCCGGCGCATCCCACATAAAACAGATATTCAAAATCCGGATTCTCCTCCGGTGTCTTAACTCCCAAATCCCTGAACCAGTCCCCCCGGGTATTGGATGCCAGGCCCCAGGGATTGGACAAGTTCTCAAATCCTTTAAAACACTGCTTCAGTTCCTTGGGAAACCGGCTTTCCACCTGGACCAGGTGCCGCCGCATATCAATGATATTGTCCACGTGCTCAATGAGCAGCGGGCAGTTGGAGATGCAATGACCGCATGTGGTACACGACCAGATGGTTTCTTCCGAAATGACATCGCCGATCAGGCTTTCCCCGTCCCATTGTTCAAGGATTTCCGCCGCCTTTTCCGGTTCTTTTTTAAATTTATGCAAGGCAGCCCTGCCCATGAGACGGGTCTTTTTTTTGAGATGCTCCCGTTCATCCATTATCAGCGCCATGGGTGACAGGGGCTTTTCCGTCAGATAGGCGGGACAGTTGGCACGGCATCTGCCGCATTCCGCGCATGAATACATGTCCATCCCCCGCTTCCAGGAGAATTCCTCAATTTTACCCACGCCGAAGATAGCCTCTTCGTCTTCCAGGTTTTGCGGGGTGAGCGCTCCTTTTTCCTTTAAGCTTCGCATATACAGGGAAGGCAGGGAAGTGACTTCGTGGAATTGCTTGCAATAGGGCAGATAGTTTAAAAATGATAGTCCCAGCACCAGGTGCCCCCAGGAGCCGACGGCATGAAGGTGTGATGTAAGGGGCGAAGAAGCCGTCAGTCCCATGGCCGTCAGAATATTTTTCCCGAACACCCCTAA
>JAHECJ010000222.1 GCA_024641805.1 Desulfococcus sp. | reverse complement strand
CCCTGGAATCTCGTGGCCATGAATACTTTGATATACCGGATAATATGGTTGAAATTAAAATCGATCCAACCACCGGCCAACCGGTTCCGGAGAATGCGGAGGGGGTGGTGGCGTTGTTTCTGAAGGAAAATCCGCCCGGGAACCGGATGGCAAATAAAAACCTTGATTTAATAAGATATAATCGTTAAAAAGCTCCTATGATTCGAAAAGCCACCATAGAAGATATCAAAAGCATTCATGCCTTGCTGAAATATTATGGCGACAAGGGGGAACTGCTTGCCCGGCCCTTGAGCAAACTCTACGACCACGTCAGGGATTTTTCGGTGTTCACGGAGGCGCAAAACAGTAAAAAAATCACCGGATGCTGCGCATTGCAGTTCTGCTGGGAAGATCTTGCGGAAATACGCTCCCTGGCGGTTCGCGAAGATGCTGCCCGGAAGTCCATCGGCAAGCAGCTGGTTGAAAACGCGTTTGAAGAAGCCTACCGGTTTAAAATAAAGTCATTATTTACACTGACTTACAAACCATCTTTTTTTGAAAAATTCGGATTTATCAAAATCGATAAAGCCGATCTTCCCTTAAAAATATGGTCCGACTGCATCCACTGCATCAAATTCCCGGACTGCGATGAAACAGCCATGATAAAATCATTGGAATAAGTTAGGTCGCTGGAATAATTTCTACGAAACCATCAGGAATAGATCAGATTGCAGGTAATCGGCGCCCAGTCCCTGACGCTGGGCCGGGGTAAAATCTGCTGGTAGTTCACGGTCAGCCAATAGGGTTCCGGAACAATCTCCCGGAGCTTTCCGCCTTCGGACGGCAGGGCATGGGCAGTCGAGGCATACGTGGCCTTGAATATAAAAATACCGCTTTTCCCCTCATTTGCCACCATATAATGCTTCTTAAACATGGCCAGGGTCATTTTATTGGCGTCTGATATATCGACCATTTCTTTATAGCTGAGTTTAATGAGCACGGATTTTGATACGCCGTTTTCCGTGTACCGGATCAGGGCCCTGGATTCACTGCTGGCGACATAAATCGTTGAAATGCAGGGGATCCGCCTCAGATACTGGGCAGCCACCGCCGCCGCAGTCCGGCGTCCCCCGACCATTTCCGGAAGGCAGTAGTATTCAAAAAATTTTTTCTGAATATCTTCCGCGTATTTTTCCCCTTTTTCATACAGATCCTTTGAAATATATCGAAGGTCTCGGGCCATATCTTCCGCCGCCTCGGTGATCGGCCAGTCAATCCGAACATGAAAATGAGAAATGCTGTACCGGTTGCTTCCTGCCTGCGTGGCGGGGTCCCGCTGGATCAGCAGGGCATAGTCCACGGGCAGCAGTTCATCAAAGACATTAAAAAAACCGGCGGATTCCAGATATTTCTGGGTCCGGTCGAAATTCGAATCCATGGAAAGGGTTTTTGATCTTAACAGATTGGTCTTGGTCGTTCGGTTGGAGTCAAAAAACCGGATGTATTTTTTGTGTTCCGGCGGGATGATCTCTTCAAGGAAAATCACCAGAAACGAATTCTGACATTCATACTCCAATTTGGGGATCCGGGCGCGGGGCTTGAGTTCCCGCCGTTCAACAAACGGATACGGAATATTCCTTGAAACAAAATTCCGGTAGGAGTCTGTCAGTGCCTTATCTAAAAGAAACTGGTTTAATTCATCCCGCAACAGCTTATAATAGGAACGCCTTAAACATTCCGAAAGGCTTAATTCATCTCTGATTCTCCAGTACAACTGCAGCCCCCATCAACTCATAGATTTTTTTTGCAGAAACGCTCCCAAGCCAATACCATCCAGTATTTAGCATTATCTCAATAAATAGTCAACTGATATAATTGACTATCTTTTATTAATTGCATCCGCCCACTGGTAAACGGCCTTTCGGTATCGGATCGCAAGCACTACTACCAGCAAGCCGATCAGCAAAACCCCTCCGAAGACAGCGTAATTTTTTTCAAACAGAAACTCTCCCTGCAGGCTGAGCATCAGCGTTCCCGGCATTCTTCCGAAGCCTGCCAGCAGAATAAATAATTTAAACGGCAGCGTTGTGACCCCGAGCAGAAAACAAAGATAATCCTTCGGAAAACCGGGAAAAATAAATAAAATTAAAAGGACAAATATGCCCTGGTGAGAAATAAATGTATCAAACTTTTCCAGCTTCGCTTTGGGAACTATCCGCCGGACATAACGGTATCCCAACTTCCGACCAATCCAAAAATTGATGGCAGAACCCGCGGCCAGACCGACGCTGGAATAAATAAACCCGAGGCTGGTTCCGAAAAGGTAGCCACCCACAAACCCGCTGAGTTCCCCTGGAACCGGCGCAAACACCACCTGCAGTATCTGAAAACCGATAAATACAAATGGTGCGCCCGCCCCGCAGGAAACGAGAAACGCTTTTATTCCCTCCCTGTCGGTTAAAATATGATATAATTCAACCAGTTGATTCCTGAAAACAACACATGCAACCATCGCGCAAACCGACAAGAGGAGCTGAATCTTATATCTGTTGATAAAAGAAAACATCTATTTCAAATTATTCAACGCCGTAACCCCGGGCAGGGTTTTACCCTCCATCAGGTAAAGGAAGGCCCCGCCGCCGGTTGAAATATAAGAAAAGCGGTCGCTTTGGCCGGTCGAGTGAACCGCGACATCCGTATCACCGCCCCCGACAATTGTGAGTGCATAGGAGTTCGCAATACTGTGGACCATTGAAACCGTTCCACGACTGAATGCATCTATTTCAAAAATTCCCATCGGGCCGTTCCAGACAATCGTTTTGGCATCATCGAGCACTTCGGCAAACAGCCGGGAGGATGCCGGGCCGATGTCAAGGGCCATCCAGTCCTCGGGAATCTCCTGAATGGGAACGATTTTCGACTCAACTTTCGGGTCAATCTGGCTTGCCACAACCGCATCCACGGGAAGATAAAACTTGATTCCCTCACTGATGGCCTGCTTCATAATTGCACCGGCTTCTTCGACCAGATCCTCTTCCACCATGGATTTTCCAAGATTATATCCCTGGCTTTTGAGAAATGTATTGGCCATGGCGCCGCCGATAATGAATTTGTTTACCCGGCCCAGCATGTTTTTCAACGCCCCCAGCTTGCTGGAAACCTTGGCGCCGCCGACAATCGCGACCAAAGGCCGCCGGGGATTGTCCATGGCTGCGTGAAAATAATCCAGCTCCTTTATCAACAGAAAACCAGCCGCAGACTGGGGGGCATATTTTGTGATGGCGGCCACAGAGGCGTGCTCCCGGTGAGACACCGCAAACGCGTTATTGACGTATATGTCGCCAAGAGATCCGAGTTCGCGGGCAAACTCGTCGTCATTGGCCTGTTCGCCGGGATAAAACCTCAGGTTTTCAAGCAGCAGAATCTCCCCGGGATTTATTTCGCTGACCATTTTTTTCACATCCGGCCCGATACAGTCAGGCGCCATTTTGACGTTCTGCTGAAGAAGCCTTGCCAGACGCTTTGCCACCGGGGAAAGGCTCAGTTCCGGCACGACTTTTCCTTTTGGCCGGCCCATGTGGGACATGATGATCAGGGCACCATTATTGTCCAGAACGTACCGCAATGTAGATAAAACAGCCCGGATTCGCGTATCATCCGTAATATTCTGATGTTTGTCCATCGGCACATTAAAATCGACACGCACCAGCACTTTTTTTCCTGAAACATCCAGGTCTTTAATGGAACGCATGGGAATTTCCTTTCATATGGATTTTTTTTCGTATCATTCAAGTCAGAAGCCGGGGTTCAGTATTCGGTGTTCAGGGTTCAGTGATATTTCCCATCCCTGTCGCCATAGCCCGGACACCACTCACCGCCCCCCGTCACTGTTCTTTTTAATTTTGCTGATATGTTTCCGTTTGGACCACCGTTCCAGAAAACTGATCTTTTTGGACTCATAGGCGCGGTCCACGATTTCCTCCTGGACCTGAAGGCCGGACGGATTTTTGATGGCCGTTCGCAGGCATTGTGTTTTATGGACGCATGCCATGCAGCTTTCCGGAGAATGCCGCAGGCCGTCATCATGCATCGAAAAAACGATTTCGATAACACCAAAGCATTCCGGTTTGTCGGGCGTTTCTCCCATACCAGAGACGCATCCTTTATGTGGTCTTTTGATACTCGCGATTCATCTGAGCAATATGCCCCTGGTCGGCAAAACTGAAGTACTGATGATTGCCGACAACAATATGTTCATGAACGGTGATTCCAACCGTGCGGCAGGCAAACAGCAGCTGACGGGTAATTGCATAATCCGCCGGCGACGGCTCCGAATCCCCGGACGGATGATTGTGGGCAAAAATCAGGGCGGCCGCGCTCCGGTCCAGAGCTGCCCGAACCACCTCCCTCGGATACACCGAACTGGCCGTCAATGTCCCGGTAAAAAGGGTTTCAATCGCGGTCACCCGGTTCTTCGCGTCTAAAAACAGCACCTTGAAACATTCCCGATCTTTTGATGCCATTGAATGATACAGGTAATCAAACAACGCCTTGGAATTATTCAAAGGATCTTTCATGATCACTTTTTTTTCCAGATACCGGTCAGCCACCGACTGAATCAGCTTGATACCGAAAACATTCTTCGGCCCGATTCCGTCGACCGAGCAAAGATCATTGACCGAGGCTTCAAACACCCCCTGGAGGGTCTCAAACTTCGCGAGAGCCGCTTTCGCAGCCTCCTTGCAGTCTTTTCGTGGATTTCCGAGTGTAAGAAGCAGTTCAATGACTTCATAATCATGAAATCCGCTTAGTCCGGAATCCAGGAACTTCTCCCGCAGCCGCTGCCGGTGCCCTTCCCCCTTATGTTTTGGCATCTGTGTCATTTACGCCATCATCAAGTGTTAAATCCGGTTTCATATATTCAAATCCGAATCAGATATCATTGCGGTCGGATAGAAATGAAATGATATGAAAGTATATGTAAATATATGAAGCTGGATTTAATTGACGTCTTCCATCTCGTCCTTCAGATCCCGCGTCATCAACCGGTAAACTGCTTCCTGAGGAGAAAGGTTCTCGTAAAGAACCTCG
>JAHECJ010000221.1 GCA_024641805.1 Desulfococcus sp. | reverse complement strand
GGACCATAGAATTTTATGCGCGGAAATATCCGAACATGCGGATAAACCCGGCGTGGATATATTCCAGTCCGGCGCATTACTGGGAACCTATAATTTTGAAAGCCAGGAAGACTGTTTCGCGCAGCTGCCTAAAATACTGAAAGCCCACATTTGGGAGAAGGATAAATGGTGCATTGATGACCATAAGCGTTACACGATCAACTGGTTCGATAAAGTTCTCGATCTTCACAAGGCAGATGTCTGCGTAGAAAAGGATTTTTCTTTTTTTCACAGTCCGACATTGATCAAAAGCAATAAAATCGATGCTATTTTCATCCTGATGGATGAAATGATTCAGAAATGTCTGGGTGATTCCAGTGATCCTTTGAAAAAAACTGTTTCAGTGATCCTGGCATTGGATGACGCGGAGGGGAAAAAGGTTCAACTTGCTGATTTGATCGATAAGGTTATTTTAAGATTTCTGGCGGTGATGAAGAAGTGCGATCTCGTAAAATTTGAAGAGTTTACGGATAAGGAAACGGATCAGTTTAGCAGGGAATCCGCCCGAACGATTCAAAAGATCATTAAATACATCGAAAAAATGCAAGGAAAGGGTCAATCATTTTAAGGTTTATTAAAACATTGCCTGCCTGTCAGGCATAATTCGGGAGCTGTCCACAGAGAGCCTTCTTTTTACATCTCTTCATCTTCAAACCATCCGTCCGTCCACTGATCTTTCAGGACCTGATACCCTGCGCCGACTTTACCTGCTGTATCATATCGCCGGCAATAGTAGGCCTGGCAGGGATATGGACGATTTTGATAAATCCGGCATTTCCCTGAAAGGTCCAGGTGCGGGCAGGCGAAAATCATTCGATTTTCGTCTATCGATATACATGCGGTTTCACCGGTTACCGGAAATCTGCCGCAGCATTCAAATATTTTGTCGTCGATGGGGCATTTGTCGCAGGGGTTCATGACGGCAAATTATTTAAACGGCGGTTTAAAGTCAATGGTATAAAAGTGATTGTGCGATGAGACGTGGTTGACTGATAATCGACCTTTGAGGCCTGTTTGTTTTCATTCTGTGTCTTTCCGGCCTATTCTGTTGAGACAGACAAGAGCCTTTTTTCTTATCATTGTTCAGTTTTTGAGGTGTTTCTTTGACGTCTATACATTTTGTAGGATTTATCTGACAAGATACGTAGTGTTTTAATGAAGTCTTGTGTATTTTCCCGTCTGGTTGGACTTTGATCAGTATATTAACGTCGCATATTTTTCATGATCAAAAGATTCTCCTTATATTAGATTAGTTGTTAGCAAGGGTCTACCAAAATTAATGTTAATCATCTTATAATTATAACATTCTAAAATAACATTATTTTTTTGTTATTTTTATTGAAGTCATAATCATTAACAGCGACATTATTAATCCATCTAAAAATCAGGATTTGATCATTTATTGTCTGAAAGAAGGGTTTCATAATTTAGTTTGGTTTTTATTTTTTTTGATTTGGTTTCCGCCGGGAAGACAAATTTCGAATCTTTTTTCAAAATATTTAATCTGTCTAAATATCTAAAATGAGATGATTTCGTTCAATTTTTTCTTGACCTTTCGGGTCAGTCTTTATTATATAGATAGTATTAAAAAATTTTCCTCTCAGCTGTTCACGTATCTGAATTACTTACTCCGTTATTTTTTTCAGCGGTTTTTCCGTAGAATTTCAGTAGAACGTACCCGAGATTATCCGAAATTGTGCTTTTTGATTCTTTTTAACCAGGCAGTGCTGTACTGTCTGATATATTGCTATTTCTGAAATTGAGGTGGGCAATGCTACCGCTAAAAAGCAACGCTTCGATTGATTATCCGGAAAATTTGTTATGGGTGGGACTCGGAATCGGGATTTTTTACTGGTTCGCGGAATCTGCTTTGCATGTTTTTATTCTTCAGGAAGGCAGCCTATTGTCTCAGATTCTAACCCGGGACCTTCATGAAATCTGGAAACGGTCATTCACTTTATCCCTTATTTTCATGCTTAGTTATTACGCCCAAATACGGATAACCGAGAGAAAGTTTAATGATAAAATCCTTAAGGAGATGGAGGCAAAGTATCGGACGCTTTTTGAAGAAGGACTGATCCCGATTTTTATAATTGATTCCATGGGGCACTTTATTGATTTTAACAGGGCGGCACTGGAATTTTTTGAATGCCGCCGTGAACAAATTGTAGGACGCTCAATATGGGATTCTTCCATCAAAAAGGATTCAACCCTTTCGAATGATTCATTTCTTTCTCTTGTTTCTTCAATGAGTCTGGAAATCGATTATCGGTTTCATGATAAAATTAAAACCCTGATGATCAACCTCGTTCCTTTCCATGATGATTCGGGCCATAAGATTATTTACGGTATCGGACAGGACATTACCGGCCGAAAAAAGATGGAACGGGAAATTCAGCTCGCGCACACGGAACTTAACCAGATTTTCCAGACGGCATCTGTCGGGATGCGGTTGATTGATCGGGAATTTAATGTACTAAAAATCAATGAGACGTTTTCAACTCTCTCCGGAGATACTATAGAAAGCGCTGTTGGCAGGAAATGCTATACAATATTCAAGGGCGGAATGTGTCATACATATAATTGTTCGTTAAAAAGAATTTTGAAAGGGGAAAAAGATTTTGAATGTGAAGTCGAAAAAATCAGAAAAGACGGCACGCCAGTCTCCTGTCTGTTGACGGCACGTCCCTTTTATGGTCCTAACGGCGAACTTATAGGGATTGTTGAATCATTTAAGAATATTAATGAACTGAAACGTATTCAGGAAGATTTGCGCTCCGAGCATGATAAGCTTCGACGGATTCTTTTTCACCGCCTGGAAGGCGTAGGAATTATAGATGCCGATTATACCATTGAATATTTAAACGAACCTCTGGAGTCAGAACTGGGAGAATGTAAAGGCAAAAAATGCTATAGAGCGTTCAGAGGATCTCATCAGCCTTGCGAAGACTGTATCATGCAAAAAGCTTTTTTATCAGGAAAGCTTGAACGATCAGAATTTAATTCAGCCAGCGGCCGGATTTATGAACAGACTTATACCCCGTTTTCCGAATCTAACGGACAGGAAAAAGTGGTTGTCACCTTAAGAGATGTCACTGAAGTGAAATCTGCCCGTGCGGCGACTTACAGAGCAGAGCAGCTGGCGGCATTAGGTGAATTGGCAGCGGGTGTGGCTCATGAGATAAATAATCCGATTAACGGCATCATCAATTATGCCCAGATTCTCATTAATAAAAATAGCCATAACAGTGAAGTCAACGATATCGCCAGCCGTATCCGAAAAGAAAGCAACCGTGTCGCCCTGATTGTTGAAAGCCTTTTATCGTTTGCCCGCCGTGAGCGGCAATACAAGATTCCGGTAAATTTAAATGATATGATTGACGACTCCCTTACGTTAATGATGTCCCAAATGCGGAAAGAAGCGATTACGGTCAAAACAGACATAGAAACGAATCTCCCGCCGATATTTGCGGTTCCTCAGGAAATACAGCAGGTCTTTATCAATATCCTGAGTAATGCCAGATATTCATTAAATAAAAAATATCCGGACAGCAGCGAGGACAAAATCATTCAGATAAAAGCAAAATTTCTAAATTCCGCCAAAACAACGGATTATGTGCAGATCTCCTTTTTAGACTATGGAACCGGTATCCCTCCGGACATTATCGACAAGGTGATGAATCCATTCTTTTCCACCAAGCCGAGAGGAGCCGGCACCGGGCTGGGCCTTAGTATCACGCATAGCATTGTCAGTGAACATGGCGGAAAGATGGTCATTGACAGCCTTGAAAATGAATATACGTCGGTTACCATCGATCTCCCGACAGCATCCAATGCCCAAATTACAGGGAATCAACCATGAATGAAAAAATTCTGATAATAGATGATGAAGAAAGCATTCGGTTTACGTATCGAAATTTTCTGGAAGAAGCCGGATATGATGTGTTCACGGCACAAAACTATGATGAAGCTCTTTTACTGAGGGGAAAAATAAATTTTGATCTTGTTTTCATCGATATCATATTAAACGGCATGACGGGAATTGATTTATTGAAATTTTTTAAAAATCAAGACTCCAATTGCCAGGTGATTATTATCACCGGTGTCCCGACCGTTGAAACTGCAGCGGAAGCCATCCGCCTCGGCGCCCTTGATTACATTGTCAAGCCAGTCCGCCAGGACACTCTTTTGCGGGCATCCGGCATGGCTTTGAGACACAAGGAACTGGCGGATACGAGGGATAGATACCGGCGGAATATGGAGGCCATATTTAGAAGCGTTAAAGACGGGATCATATCGGTCAACAAAGACATGACAGTCCTTGAAATGAACAAGTCCGCTTCTTCGATCTGCGGTTTTCCGCGAAACGATGCGACCGGCAAAAAATTTCATGATTTAAAGCTGAAATGTGGTGCCGGGTGTATTGCAGCACTGCGAAAGACGTTGTCAGAGAAAAAACCAATAGAATTTGATAATTTTGAATGCCGCTCAGAAAATCGTCCCGACCAGACGGTGAGTATTACAGCGACGCCGATGCTGAATAAACATAGCGATTTTGCGGGAGCAGTGATGCTGATCCGGGATCAGACGCGTCTGCTGCAACTGGAACGCAGCTTGAAGGATCATATGGAATTTGACAGTATTGTCGGCAACAGCAAAGAAATACAGGAAGTGTTTTCTCTGATCAAGGATCTTTCCAATGTCCAGACATCGGTTCTTATCACAGGTGAAAGCGGGACCGGCAAGGAACTGGTGGCCAATGCCATCCACAGCATCGGGGACCGCAGCAGCAAACCGCTTGTAAAAGTAAACTGTGCCGCGCTTGCCGAAAGCCTTTTGGAGAGCGAACTCTTCGGCCATGTTCGCGGCGCATTTACCGGCGCCATAAAAGACAAGATCGGGCGTTTTCAGCGGGCGGATGGCGGCACCATTTTTCTGGATGAAATTGCTGAAATATCAAACAGTATGCAGCTCCGTTTTCTGAGGGTGCTTGAGCAGATGGAAATCGAGCCGGTGGGTGATTCCAAAACCATTCAGATTGACGTCCGTGT
>JAHECJ010000220.1 GCA_024641805.1 Desulfococcus sp. | reverse complement strand
CGGTTTGATAGAGAAATCCACGTAGAGTGGTTTGCCGTCACTTGCGCTATGCTTTATCTCCTGACGGACAATTCGCCCCAGGGAAGCTGTTTTAACGTATTGCTGAATCTTTTGCGGCAGCCCCGGTGTATTGTTAAACCACGGCGCGTCCCAGAAAAACCTGCCGATCACATCCGATGCGTCAACTCCCCAGGCCCGGAGCCCCGCCTCATTGGCTTCCAGCAAAATCCCGTCCGTATTCAGCAAACCAATAAACTGAAGCGTCTGGTTGAAAACCACCCGGATTTTTTGTTCACTTTTTTGCAGTTCGTCTGTCTTTTCAGTCAGATCCCGGGTCCGTTCCGCCACCTTTTGTTCCAAGGTTGCCTTGGCTCTTAAAACCCGACTGTATAGCTGGACGACGGCGAAAAACAACAAACCGACTAAAAAGGCATACGCATACGCATAAATTGATTTGTCAAGCCACAGCGCTTCCACTTTCCCCAGCAATTCTCCGTTATAAAAAATATCGGCGGAGACCTTCACACGCTGGATCAGCTTCAGCTTGATTAACTCACGTTCCAACAGATTGACATCCGGTTGTTTCACTTCGATAAATTTTTGTCCGTCGATATCCTGAACGACGATATATTCATAGTTGTTGTTCGCTGCCACGGCCCGGAGATACTCCTCGGAACCCCTTGGATTGAGATGCCAAACCGATTCGGCGACAATTACTGCATGTTCATTTACGGCAGTCTGTATCTGCCTGACTTGATGGGTGTGGTATGTAAAGACAAAAAGACAAAACGCAACAACAAGAACAAGCAATGTTTTTGAAAGTATTAATTTCATATGATTCCAATGCGTAAATGGGTTTTCGCTGATCTGGCCACCGGACTTTCTCCCAAAGGGTATTGGGAGAATCGGCTTTCAATGAATTTTATTGGTCTGTTAAAATGGACTCCACGCCAAACTGATAATGCGTCACCTTAGGGTTCAATATTTTTGAAAACCTTGAAAAATCGATTTTCCCCCAATCCCGGTCTTTGAAGTTGTTTAAAAATTGATTGATATTCCCGCTGTGCAACGCACCGAAGATTTTGTACTGAAGCCGTGTTCCTTCATCGGCAAAATCTCGCCCGTGATGATAGTCATACAGCAAGACCAGGGCCCATCCGCCGGTCATAAAATGGCCGCCGACGGAGGTGACGATTTCTCCGCTTTTAATCTTTTCCAGCACCGGCGGATCCCAGTTTAACCCTCCCAGGAAAATATCTTTTCCCGGTGCCCTTCCGGAAGCATAGGCGCCTTCCAGTGCGCCGATGGCAATCGGATCGTTCGCGCACCATATCGCTCCGGTTTGCGGATACCGCTTAAGCATTTTCGGCGTTTTGCTTTTTGCCTCATCTTCCGACCAGTTGCAGGGAATCACCTGTTCCAGGTCGACATTCGGATATTCCGACACAGCCTGCTTTAACCCGTCGACTCTGTCCACGGATGCCTGGGTAACGTAATCGCCTGAGAAACCAATCATGTGAAAACGCCCGTCAGAGGCCATGATCCCGGCTTGTATCGTTTGGTCAATCACGAATTTTGCAATCTGGTAGCCTGCAAACCGATTGTCCGGAATCAGGCTCCCGATCCAGTTTCTATATTTACTCCGCGGGGGCCCCATTTGTTTTTGCTGATCGCCTTCAAACCGGTTCAAAATAACAAACACCTTGACCCCCGCCCTGTCCGCATCAATGACAATGGGCTCTGCTGATAATTTCTCATTCACCACAACCAGGTAATCAGGCGGAAGCTTCCGCTTGATCACGCTCTCTGCCACTCGTTTCATTTTGATATGATTTCTGTCGCAATAGAGTATCTCCAGATCAATATTCAGATCATCTGCGGCTGCCTCCATGAATGATGAGACAGAATTCCAGAAAGCGCCCGTCGGATTGTCTACATCAGAAAAGCCGGGATTGATAAACACCACATGCATTTTTTTTTCAGCGGATGCATCAGTGGAAGAAAAAAAGAGACTCCAGATGACCACTAAAAAAACAAACTTTCTCATATTTATCTCTTTTAAATCGCTCAGCTCGGTTTTCGAAAAGGCGATCTTGATTCAATGATAAATTACTGCCGGTTGTTTCTTTTTTGAATGATTGAATATACTTTGATGCTGCGATGAAAGAAAGAAAAATATCAAAATCGGATTATTGCCTTTGGCAGATTGATTCTGGATATACCTGAGTTGCCGGGTATTTATAAGGTGGGGGAAACGCGGGAATTTGGAAAATCAGAAAACATCATACCGGAGAAATGGCAGGAATTATCTCAACTATTAATTCTTGCCATCTCTCCCGTTGCTGTTATGTATTACAAAAATTAACTTCAAAAAATCATTGGTGGTTAGGTTTAAAGCGCCATAACCAGGCGCTTTAACGACTATTCTTCGGTCTTGTAAGTTCGATAAAATATCTGGTATTCAACAAATGCCTTGAGTGCCGCGACCGCCATTTTCGTCATTTCAAATGCTTTTCTCATTGAGCCAAACTCCTTTTTTATATTTTTTCCCGACGGGTATATCCGCATCAGGTTTTTATCTATTGTTGACCCGCAGGCCGTTCAAAAAAAATAATAAGTGCCCGGGTTTCTGAAATAAAAAGTCACGGGAAACCCGGGCTATATATAAATTTCCCATGAATATATTCCATGAGAACTTGGAGGAAACTGATTCCGTTACGCTTTCTTTTTGATTGATATCTTAAAGTTGCCGTCTCAAAAACAGATAAATGGGAATCCGGACGAGTTTTCGAATAAGGCTCATTCCGAAATGAAAAATCCCTTTTTCCTCAACAACACAGATATTGAGTCCGATTCCGTTTGGATTGGGCCGGATGTCCCATTTGTCATTGTTTATCAATGTTCGATTGATCATTTGAAGAGTTTCCTTTCTAAAACATCAAACGTTGATTCCATTTATAGCTTACGCTACATATTGCAAAATAAATGCCAAAATCATTAAATTAATTTTATAAAACAATATCAGTATGTTAAAATTAACGGAATGAAACCCCCACAAAAATATCCGCTTCTTTTCCTGGAAACAGGAACAGATGTTCTTTTTTTCAGGAATCGGGTGTTAAAAATACCGCTGTGGTTGTGGTTTATCTCGGATAGCAATATACGAATGGACAGGCGATCTTGGGAACTCTTCCAGTTATAATAACGAGGAGCGGGTATATGAAATCCCACGCGTTGAGCAGCAAAGGTTGCTGCCCCGAATTTTCATAAACCGTGAATCAATTATCCGGGGTATCGGAAAGAGAAAGGCCGTGCTTCTTCATCAATGCATATAAACGGCTCTGGGACATTCCGGAAAGGCTGCGGGCAATACTCCGGTCGCCTTTGGCTTTCACAATGAGCGCCTGTAAATATGTCTTTTCCGCACTATCACGATAATTGGATATAAGGGGGAACTCTTCACCGATCTCCGGAAAATCCGCCCGGCCGGTTTCAGATTTTTTAGGGGGTGCTGATTTCAGGTGCAGCATTTCAGCGCGATATTTCGGCGGCAAATGCTTGGGGTACAGGGTGGGATCCTGACCGGCCGAGGCCAGCGCATATTCCAGCGCATTAATGAGTTCGCGAACATTCCCCGGCCATTCCTGGGCTTTCAGGGCATCGATGAATTCCCGGGAAACGCCCTTTACTTCACTGCCGAGATTCTCACATAGGTGGCGAATTCTGCCGAGGGCAATGTCTTCAATATCCTGTTTTCGATCTCTAATCGGGGGGAGGTTGATTTCAATACCGCGAATTCGAAACAGCAGGTCCTCTCGGAAATGACCTTTCCGGACCATCTGTTCGAGATCGCGATTGGTGGCGGCAATCAGCCTGAAATCAACCGATACTTCCCGGTCTGCCCCAACCGGCCGAAAACTCTTTTCCTGGAGGGTGCGCAACAGGGATTTTTGAATTACAAAAGGAAGCTCGCCGATTTCATCTAAAAAAAGCGTCCCGCGCTCGGCCTGTTTGATAAGGCCGTCGCTTTGCTTAAGCGCCCCGGTGAAGGCGCCTTTTTCATGGCCGAAGAGAATACTCTCTACCAGAGTTTCCGGCAAGGCTCCGCAGTCGACCGTCACAAAGCGGTGGGAAGCTCTTTTACTGTTGATATGAATGGCTCTGGCAAACAATTCCTTGCCCGTACCGGACTCACCGGTCACGAGGACACTGGCTTCCGAGACACAGGCACGGGCCACCTCATCCAGGCAGCCGCGAATGGCTGCCGAGCTGCCGATAATACCATTCAAATCTAAAGTTACCGGGCCTTTGTTAGCTTCTTTTTCCAAACGGTATTGAAGCGCACGGGTGATGGGAAGTGAGACTTCTTCCCAACTGAAGGGTTTGGCGATATAATCCCATGCACCGTATTTAAAGGCCAGTTCAGCGCCCCGATTATCACCGGCACCCGTAATGATGATGACTTCCGGGGCTGAGGGCGTCCTGAGCAGGTCCGGTAAAATCTGCAGCCCATTTCCGTCAGGAAGGTCCAAATCCAGAAGAATTAGATCATACGCTTCCTCCTGCGCATGCGCTATGCCATCCGCCAGGGTATGGGTGGCAAACGCCCGGTGATGAAACTTTTCCGTTAATTTCGAAAGCACATTGCAAATAATGAGGTCATCATCGATGATCAGTATTCGAGCCAACTTTTCCGCCCCTTTAAAAA
Organism: Desulfococcus sp.; assembly: GCA_024641805.1. Lineage (GTDB taxonomy): Bacteria > Desulfobacterota > Desulfobacteria > Desulfobacterales > Desulfosalsimonadaceae > SURF-3. Next base: position 398 of record JAHECJ010000220.1, on the reverse strand, counting down.
TTTCAGAAATTGATTTATATTAAACATTTATATCAATCCGAATGCAACACTTTTTCAAATAATTCGTTCAATTCAATGCATGACTTTGCTGATTTTTTTAACCGCACGGTGCCTTTTTCCGTTAATTGTCCCGGAAAAATTCCGAAAATTCAGCAAATTTTTGATTCATCTTTGTGGTGTCCTGTTCTTCGGTAAATCCAGTTCCGTTTTACGGGAAAACCATGCCACAAAGTAGCATTTTTAAATAAAAGACCTATATTATTAAAACAGGATGAATAAATTTTTTTGGAATCAACAAGTATGTCTTGTATCAGACAATTTTATATATTTTTTATGGTAATTACAGGAGTTATTGCAATGTCAAATTTTTCAGCGACCGCCGCCTCGCCAGCGGACAC
>JAHECJ010000219.1 GCA_024641805.1 Desulfococcus sp. | reverse complement strand
ACCGAGGGAATCAGCAAACCCGGCAGTATTATCAGAACCGGCAAAGCATGCCCGCCAATAGAGGTATGAGCCATAGCGGGGCAAGGTCTGTGGGCGGACCGGCGAGAATGCGCTGATGATACTCAATATAAATAAAACGAAAATCTGTGTTGCATGAAAAGTTAATTATCAAAAGGATCATAGGCATCGGCAAGTTCGCGATTGGGGATTTTCTGCTTACCTATCCATCGCAAAAAATACTGAAACCGCATCAGCCGGCAGGGATTGTCAACACCGGCAGGTTTTCGCTGCTTCCGGTATCCGCCAGTGTAAAGAAGAACATGATTATGGAAAGTGCCCGTTTTGAACGCCAGTCACAATCATCAATCCAGAACCAGTAGCCACGATAATGCACGGCGCCGAAAGCGTCCACAGGCTTGTCTTTTCCGCTATGAACCATTACCGGATTCTCTCCCGTTTCCAGGCTTGGGATTGCCCGGCCTTCCTGCACATGTTCCTTTGGCACGTCAACATAAGAGGCGAATGCAAACAAAATTTGAATCATGGAGCGGGAATTGACGCTTATTTCTCCTTCTCCACCGCGAATCGGGGAAGAAGTCAGCTTAAAGCGATTCTGCCCCGACGGCAGACCCAATAATTGTTCCGCCTCGGTGATCTTCTGCTGCACATCGTCCGGAATATTTTCCCTCCTGAAGAACAAAACCGTGGTTTCTTCTTGGTCCTTTCCCTGTTCAACCCTCACTCCCATAGCGCCTGACGCCTGAATGTCGCGAATGAGTTCCAGAACCCTGAAGAATTCGGGGTCGGCTTCCCGCAAACGTCCGGCCGCCGTGGACCGATTGTACAGCCCGTTGAAGGATTCCAGGGTGAGCCCTAGGATAAAGTCAGCCGCATATCCGGATTGGAGCAGAAAAAAAACTGACCGGGCCGTAATTGGCGTCAACAAACTCCGGAGAAATTTATCTCCGGTCAGGGGCATATATGTAATAGTCGGCCTGTCGGTGAACCGGCCCGCACCGCCAAGACTTAGACTACCTGTGTCTGGGCCGCCGGACACAGCGGAAAAACCGCTTCCAATATCTACACCGGTTTCCAATGAATATCCGCTAACAATTTGCGCAACATCCATGAAGACTGGAAGATCCATGTATCTTAATTTTACAATGTTAAGCAGCGTCTGCTGCTTCCAGGATTCCGACACTGCCGAGCCATAACTGAAACGGTCATCCGGAATGGTTTGGGGGCCAATATGCGTACAAGCTTGTAAAACCAGGACTGACACCACCACTCCAAGTCTAAACATCTGTTTCACGGGCGCCTCCGTAATTCTTTTTCTATAATTTTGAGTATTTTAACCGCCTGTTGAAAGCGAAACTCAGATAGCATTATAGCGGTTCTCATAAATATTTTCCGTTTGTATGTCATTGCGCGGAGCGTCAGCGACAAAGCAATCTCCTTCGGCGTTGAGATTGCTTCACTTCGTTCGCAATGACCGGATGAGTGTTAATTTTTTGAATCGAAATATTAATCTGAGAACTTCTATATACCTTCAATAATAAGCACTTACATAAAACATGACCCCCAAATAATTAGAAGAGATACGCCCGTCAAAGTCAACGCCTGGATAACTGGTCGATTTTTCAGATTTGATTTTTAACCGAAAGGATTCCGCTCCCAATCCGAACCCCACATGTTCAAATGCCTTGTACTCAACCGCTACCTGAATATCAGTCAGTGCCCCCCTGAATTGATCATATTCAACGTAAAAAAAATCCATGCTGTTTATTAAAAAAATCTTTGGCGTAATCGCAAAATCATTTCGTATGCCAAAGACCGGCAGCGGGGCTATCAGGTTATTCGATTTTTTGACGTCACCTACATCTGACTTGACCTTAAAACCGATGGGCATGGTATAAAATCCGAAGCTTGCAGCCAAGTCGAACCGGTCATCCTGAAAATAGGAATAACTGTAAGCTGTCTTAACAATATCATAATTAAAGGCACCTTCTGCTTTGGTGCCCGCCGGGAAATTATAATCCCCGAAGTCAAGATCTTGTTCTAATACTTTTGAGCTCTTTCGGTGCATGGAAAACCAACTGACATCAAACCGATGCCGGAGATTATCCGTAAAACGCCAGGAAGCGTCTGTTTTAAAAACAATCATGCTGGTATCCAGGCCCAACGCATCTTCAAGGTTTACCTCTAAGCCAGCCCCGCTGGTACCATAACGTATCGAACTGTCGACGGCATTAAAAAATCCACCGACCCTGAAATTGAAGCGTTCCCAAGGCAGGTCTGAAGTATTAATTGCTTCTGCACCGGCAAATACGGGAATCAGGTTAAACAACAGAACTACCAGGAAAGATAAAAGAATTTTTTTCATTGATTTCTCCTCCTAAAATATAACCTATTAGAAATAATAATATTTTTTCCGATACCACACGATGAAGCGGAGTGTTCCCGTCGGAATTGTCCCATCAGAAAGCCTGGCCCACCATCACCCAGGATGTCACACCCTCTTCTGAAAAAGCCATATCAAATCGGCCGACGATTTTTCTTGTCATCAGCCGGATTCCGATACCGGCATCCCAGTGGAGATCCGAGTAAAATGTTTCTGAAGACCAGGAATCATCAACCCGGCCGGCTTCCAAAATCCCCACCAGCTGAATCCAGTCAATGTCAAAAAAATTTAGGAAAGAAACACTTCGTAAGGGATTCCAGTCTGGAATTAACCTGACTTCAGCACCGTAATAAACAGCTGTTTTATCGGAAAAACGATTCTGCGGATATCCTCTCAAACGATAAAAGCCGCCCAGGGAAGACCCCATATAAGAAGGCGCGCGGTGAGAGAAAACAACACCTTCCGGCGTATTTGCTGAATCCGAACTTATATTATCCGAAACCCAAAGATTTAACGCAACCACCCGTTGACGGAATTTTTCGGTTTCTCCCAGAGAGAAATACTTGCTGAAATCTCCCTTGATCACCGTCCATGAATGCATGCTGTTGAACCAACCGAAGTCTCTGGCCACTTTAAAACGCTGGGAGCTGCCGGATGATGGATTCTGTGGGAAATCACTGTTGTCATGCACAACGGCAAATTCAACCCCGTTTGTGCTTTTCGCTTCTTCCTTAGATGTAAATTCAAAAGACCTGTACCGGTAAAAGGGCTTGATTTGCAAAAAGGTGATGCTGTTTTTGAGGGGCTGCCATTCTCCCCCGCCCGTTGCGCCGGATTCCAAAACACCCCGGTCTACTTTATAGATACTGATGGCGGACTCCCGGGAATGACCCATGGGAAGAATATATTTTAACTTCAGCTCCGCCCAGTTATCATGTCCGGAAGACTCGATAAAGTCTTCAGGGTCCGAATCGTTTGACGCGGCCTGTTTATTGGCAAAATTCGGATTTCCGGAAATATAATCTCTTTCTTTGGCAAACCAGCCGGCCGAGAGAATGGGATCGGCAAAAATCCGTTCACCCAAAGGGAGCTTGAGATTGGTGCCTAAAAAGTATGCTGCCGTGGAGGAATTTGTCGATGTAAAAACCGTTCCATAAAGTCCGGCCTGACCTTTCTGCAAACCTGTCACGCCGCCACCAACACCAGCGGTTAACGCCAGGGATTCCGAGTAAAACACGTATGGAATTGCAAACCCTGTGAGTTTCTTTTCATCAATCTGGTTGATGTCGCGGACAATCCCGGGCGCCATGCTGTTCTCTGCAAGTGCGGAAGAGGTTATGAACAAGGCAATAAACAGGAAAAGGCAGGGCATCCGACGTGACCGCCTGGCAAAATTATTAAACGCTGTTTCAAAATGGGTCGAATATGACATAAGTCAGGATTCAATTTTTCAGTCTGATTTTACTGGAATTTGTTTGTCGTCTGACAAAATAAACAAAATGCCTTCTTTTTCAACCACTGTCATTGCCATGGCGACTTTATCCTCGATGGGCATTGCCGACAGAGTCTCCATTGCGATGATTTTGGCCACTCCATTTTCAAGTTCGATTTTAAGGATCGATGTCTTGTTATAAAAATCAGTATTGCGGGAAAAGACAACCATCTGCTTTGAAAAATCCACATCGGGGATACTTTCTTCCGGTTTAAACACTTCCCAGATTTCAGCAAATGTTTCCGCATTATTTAGATAGCCGGATTTGAGATTTTGCTGATCTTTCGGCAGCCGTTTGAGCTCTGAAACCGGATAATCTCCGCTCCATGTCTTAAGCAGGTGAATGTCAGCTCTCACTGATGAAGCGTGGGAATTTAACGACGGGCAGGGAGTGGAAGAATCATTTTCTGCAAATAATACTCCGGGATTCAATGTTAGCATAAACATAAGAAGGATTAGGCTATGTAGACTGGCTGAAATTTTCATGATCTCTTTCCTTTATACCAAACCCCCTCCGGGGAGGGGGGATTTATTTCACATGAACATCGTATTTTTATTTTTTCTCCGCCGGCCTAACTGAAAGCGCAACCGCTTCAGTGTATTTGGCTGAAACCTCATCCCCTTTTTTGATATTTTTAATGTTTTGAACACGGTCATCAACTTCAACGGTTATCACGTTGCCCCGCGGCCCTCTTAAATCCACCGTTCGATTTTCATAATCAATATTCTCGACGACGGCACGAACATCAATGACGTTATATGCGACGCCCTCTGGTTTCTGCCCTTCAGGAGCCCGAGCAGATGCGCCGTTGACAATAAATGAGGGGTCTTGCCCTGATCCTTTTTCAAGATTTATTGCCATTGAAGCCTTATAGGCAATATCAACCAGATCACCGACTTCCACTTCTTTAAAATTATATGCTTCTTCATCGACATAAAAGGTCATGGTATTCCCCTGCGGGCCTTTGAGGGTCACATGCCGTGTGTCGTAGTCAATTGCTTCCACTGTTGCGGTAACAGATAATTCCTCTGACAAATTCACGGATGGTTTTTCCTTTTCTTTGCAGCAGTGCTTGCACCCAGCAACCATTATACTTAATAGGAAAACCGTCAGGACAATGAAAGTCAATTTTGTGCTTCTGGTCATTTGTTAATCTCCTTAGATTCAATCATTCTGATTTGTCAAAATGCCTCACTAATGCTCACATAAAACCCCTGTTC
>JAHECJ010000218.1 GCA_024641805.1 Desulfococcus sp. | reverse complement strand
TTTCATCCTTCATTTTTTCAGCATTGCCATGATCCGCCGTCACCATAACCGTGCCCCCTTTTTCCAAAACAGCCGTGACCACTTTTTCCACACATTGATCCACAGCTTCACAGGCTTTAACGGCAGCTTCAATAATCCCCGTATGGCCGACCATGTCCAGGTTGGCAAAATTGAGAACAATCATCTGGTATTTATCAGACCGGATAAAGGATACCGTCTTTTCCGCCACCTCATAGGCACTCATTTCCGGTTTCCGATCATAGGTCGCCACATCCCGGGGGGACGGCACCAGATGACGGTCTTCATTGGGAAACGGTTTTTCCTCGCCGCCGTTAAAAAAATACGTGACATGGGCATATTTTTCCGTTTCCGCGATCCGCAGCTGATTTAGCCCCTGCCTGCTGATGACTTCACCGAGAACCTTTTTCAGATGAACCGGCGGAAATGCCACTGGCAGATCAAAGATTTCATCATAGAGCGCCATGCATACAAAATCGCACAATTTGACGGCTTTTTCTTTAATAAACTGATTAAATCCGGGTTCCGTAAACGCCCGGGTGATCTGTCGGGCGCGGTCCGGACGAAAATTGAAAAAGACAATTCCGTCCTTATCCGCCACTGTCTTCACAACATCCCCGTTGTCTTTGACCATGACGACCGGTTTGACGAATTCATCGGTTTCTCCCCGCGCATATGCATTTTTAACCGCTTCGACCGGGTCCTGTTCCTTTACCCCTTCTCCAAGGGTATACAGGCGATAGGCTTTTTCCGTCCGTTTCCACCGGGTATCCCGGTCCATGGCGTAATAACGGCCGCAGATACTGGCGATCTGACCGATTTTTTTGACGTCCAGATATTCCTGGACCAATTTAATATATGTTTCGCCGCTGTCCGGCGGCGTGTCCCGACCGTCTAAAATAGCATGAACATAAATTTCCGTTATTCCTTTTTCGACCGCCATGTCAATGAGCGCAAACAGATGGGTCAATTGACTATGAACCCCGCCGTCGGAAACCAGACCCATTAAATGCAGGGCGGACGATTCTTCCTTCACTTTTGACATGACTGCGACCAGGGCGTCATTGTCAAAAAAAGACCGGTCTTCGATTGCCACATCAATCCGCAGCAGCCCCTGATACACAATCCGGCCGGCACCGATGTTTAAATGTCCGACCTCGGAATTGCCCATAATGCCTTCGGGCAGTCCGACGGCCTTGCCGGAACACAGCAGCCGGGTATTGGGATATTTTTGTTTAATTCCGTCTAAAAAAGGGGTTTTCGCCATAGCAATGGCGTTGCCGTTATTGCCGGACGGAGAAATCCCCCACCCGTCCAAAATCATCAAAACACAAGGTTCGCTCAATTTCATCTTTTTTCGGCCGCTCCGCTATTGTCATCAATTTCAGTTTTATCCACATAATCATCGACAGATATCCGTACAGCCCCTGACCAGAACCCTTCCAGATCATAAAACTCACGAACCGGTTCAAGAAACACGTGAATCAGTATGTGCCCATAGTCCATCAGCACCCAGTGACCTTCCGTCAGGCCTTCAATGCCGATCGGAGAGATACCGCTCTTTTTTAAATCTCTTTTTATATGTTCCGCAATGGCTGCGACCTGCCGGTTTGACTTTCCGGAACATATGATAAATAAATCAGTAAAGGAAGTCAGTTTCCGGACATCCAGAATAACAAGATCCGATGCTTTCCTTCCAAGCGCGGCCCGGATAAAATTTTTTAATGATGGATCCAAAACTTCGTGGGTCATAAATAAAGTCCTTTTTTGTGAATATAATTTTCAACCGTGACGGGAACCATCTCTTTAATTGAAAGGCCCCTCCGGATACGGTTTCGTATTTTTGTAGATGAAATGTTTATGGGAGTCACAGGAAATAAATGCACCGGATGCTTTTCCGGGTGATCAAAACACGATGACGGCGTTATGTATTTATACCGTGCGTCCACGTGGGCATGAATATATTTTTCCAGCGCAGCGGATTGTACTGTCTGTTTTGCGTCTTCCAGCGGTCTTGTCATGACGATCATCGGAACCTGGTCAAACAGTTTTTGATAGGATTTCCAGGTGTCGATTTCTAAAAACGCATCCATCCCCATAATAAGGAAACAGGGTGTTGCCGCGGGAAGTTTGTCCTTAAAATACCTGACGGTATCAATCGTATAGGATGGTCCCCGGCGATGAATTTCAACATCGGATACAACAAACCCCCTGCGCGCTGACATCTCCGCGTCAATCATGCGGTAGCGATCCATGGCCTCCGCCAAATCATCGGTCCCCTTGTGCGGCGGAACAGCCGAGGGAATAAAATAAATCTTTTCCAGATTAAATCCCGCTTTTACTTCTTCCGCAACTTGCAGGTGACCGGAATGCAACGGGTTAAACGTCCCGCCAAACAGACCGATGCCGTTCAAAAAAACCTCTTTCCCTTGCGCTGTTGATTTACACCTGTAATTTATGCCCAGTGTAACTTATTGAAAATCAAGTAGCAATTATAATTATAACGAATTTGAAGTTATCAAAGTATTGTATTCTTCACCTTCAATAAACAAAGGGTAAACAAAACCATGCCGGACGTCCATCATTAAAAATTATGCCGGATACCATAAAATACGGATTAATAATATAACAGGAAGGTTATCTATAGGATTCGTTAATTGACAATCAGTAAAATAAAAAAGACCAGAATGGAATTTTCGACTTTTTAAAAAACAAGAATTTGGTTTCAAGACAAGGCGCCCGGCTTAGGAAAAGCCCCGGGCATCCTTCTGGCTGTGAGGGCTTTCCTAAGCCGGGGAACGCCGTATTGGGGCCAAAGGCACCGGTTTTTCTATATCAGGCATTCATTAAGAATTGTCAGGTTGTCACGATGGACTACCTCGTCACACAGTTTCTCCCCCAGACACGCCTGAATCTGGTCTGTCCGGCACCCCATGATTTTTCGGATATCCGATGAACTGTAATTGACCAGACCGACGGCGATTCGTGACTCGTTTGCGCCGCTTAATTCAACCGCATCCCCCACTCCGAAATCCCCCAAAACATCCAGGATTCCGCCGGGAAGAAGGCTTTTCCCCTGCTTCATAATCGCCTTGGCCGCGCCGTCGTCAATCCGGATCGTTCCCTTGGGTTTAATATTATACCCAATCCAGCATTTTCGGTTGGAGAGTTTTTCCTTGGCCGGAACAAAAAAAGTACCGATCCTTTTTCCGGAAAACAGTTGGTTCAATATATCCGCTTGCCGGCCGTTCGTAATAATCATGGGAATTCCGGCGTTGGTGACTTTTGCCGCAGCCCGGACTTTACTCAGCATCCCGCCGGTGCCCAGGGCGCCCGGAATATCCCCGGCAATGGTTTCGAGGCTGTCGTCAATGGTTTCGACTTCTGAAATCAGCTCCACATCCGTTTGTCTTCGCGGGTCACCGGTATACAGTCCGTCGATATCCGTCAAATTAATCAGAAGATCTGCGTTCATCAACAGCGCAATCATGGCGGACAGGTTGTCGTTATCGCCGAATTTAATCTCTTCCACCACCACCGTGTCGTTTTCATTGATGACCGGAACGATTTTCCAAGACAAGAGCGTATTTAACGTATTTCTGGCATTTAAATACCGGTCCCGGCTGGCATTCAAATCATCCCCGGTTAAGAGTATCTGGGCAACCTTTATGCCATAAACCCCAAAGGCTTTTTCATATTCCAGCATCAGTCCGGGCTGACCGACGGCTGCAATCGCCTGGCGCTTGGGAATTTCATCCGGTCGCCTGGCCAGTCCGATCTTTTTCTGTCCGGCCGCCATGGCGCCCGATGAAACCAGAATCACTTCAAGCCCTTTTTCCATCAATTGCCGGATCTGCTTGGACAATTCATAAATCACGGGAAGATTCAATCCCTGGTCGGATGTCAACACATTACTGCCGACCTTCACCACCAGCCGTTTTGCCTGATTGAAAAAAGGTTGCCGATCAAACATAGTGATCCTGTAATCCATCCGATTCGGACGGCAAAGAAAAAGACTCCGAATCCGGTTGATTAATAATTTGATTTAATTTGTTGACCAGTTCTTCCACGCCGCGGCCGGTGAATGCTGAAATTTTAAATACCGGCTTATGGTTGAGGGCTGCAATAAAGGCCGATGCCGATTTTTCCGTATCCGGCATATCCATTTTATTTAAAACCACCAGCTGTTGTTTTGCCGCAAGCTTTTCGCTGAAGCCTGACAGCTCGCGATTGATGGCATTGTATGATTTTAAGGGGTCGTCCAGATCAATGGTCGTACAGTCAACCAAATGCAGCAGAATACGGTTCCGTTCAATATGCTTTAAAAATTTAATCCCCAGACCCGCCCCTTTGTGGGCGCCGTCAATCAAACCGGGAATATCGGCCACAACAAACGGTTCGCCCCCGGGCGGTGAAACCACTCCGAGATTGGGCGTCAGTGTGGTAAACGGATAATCCGCCACTTTGGGGCGTGCGGATGAAATCCGGCTGATGAGCGTGGATTTGCCGGCATTCGGATATCCGATAATACCGACATCGGCAAGCAGTTTTAATTCCAGGTTTAACGTAAAGGATTCACCGGGCAATCCGGGCTGGGCATATCGGGGGGTGCGGTTGGTGGATGTGGTAAAGCGCTTGTTGCCTTTACCGCCAAGCCCGCCTTTGGCGACGATGAAAGAGTCACCGTCGTTAACGCAATCTTGTAGAAGTTCTCCGCTGCCGGCATTAAAAACCAAGGTTCCGGGAGGAACTTCGATGATCAGGTTTTCACCTTTTTTTCCTGACTTCAGTGCCCCCTGACCATATTCGCCATTTTTCGCCTTTAAGATTTTTTTAAAGCGGAATTGAGAAAGCGTTCTTTTTCGGGAGGTTGTGAGAAAAACAACATCCCCCCCTTTTCCGCCGTCGCCGCCGTCGGGGCCGCCTTTGGGGATAAATTTTTCCCGTCGAAAACTGACGCAGCCCCGGCCGCCATCGCCGGCCTTGACAAAAATGGATACTTCATCAATGAATTTCACTCGGAATAAACACTGACCTTTTTCCGGGAACGCCCGAGCCGTTCATAGGTAACCACACCATTCACCTTGGAAAACAAGGTAAAATCCTTACCCATTCCGAC
>JAHECJ010000217.1 GCA_024641805.1 Desulfococcus sp. | reverse complement strand
AGGGAAAACAGGGAACGCCTGGGTTCGACATTGAAAATGCGGACTTTATTTTAAGTTTCGGCAGCGGCATCTTAGACGGATGGGGCGCTCCCGGACGGATGCTCAATCTTTACGGCAGCCAGAAACAATCTAAAAAAATCATTCAGATCGAACCCCGACTCTCCGATACAGCGGCAAAGGCCTCGCGGTGGATCGGCATCACGCCAGGCACGGAAGGCGCGCTGGCTCTGGGGCTGGCCCATGTGATTATCAAGGAATCATTATACGATAAAAATTTTGTTGAAAACTATGCCTTTGGTTTTGGCGACTGGACGGATGATAACGGCAAAGCCCATGAAGGGTTTGCCACAATGATCGAAAACTATGCGCCGGAAAAAGTTTCCCAGATCACCGGCATTCCCAAGGCGGAAATTGTTTCTTTAGCCCGGCAGTTTGCCCGGGCATCTAAGCCGGTCGCCCTCAACGGCCGGGGGCATGGATCTGTTCCGGGAAGCATCGACGAAAGCCTTGCGGTGCAGTCCCTCAATGCCATGGTGGGAAATATCAATAAAACCGGCGGTATCTCAGCAATTCCGGATTCAGACTATGCCAAATGGCCGGAGGTCGACATTGACGAAATCGCTTCGAAAGGAATGCAGCAGCCGCGCATAGACGGTGCCGGAAGCGACCAGTTCCCCAACACGCGCTTTCTGTTAAACCGCCTGCCGGGACTGCTGAATGCCGCGACGGGCGATTCGCCGATTCAGGCCCTGCTGGTGACGAATGCAAACCCGATGTATACCCTTCCCGACACAGCGGCCACCCGGAAAGCGTTTGACCGGATCCCCCTGATCGTCAGTTTCTCGCCCTACATGGATGAAACCGCCGCTTATGCGGATTACATTCTGCCGAATCATTCATATCTGGAGCGTCTGCAGGATGTCCCGACGACCACCGGCATTGCCATGCAGGTGATCGGTCTGGCACGACCGGTCGTAGGCCCGGTATACGACACCAAACATATCGGTGATTCGTTTATCCAAATGGCCAAATCCATCGGCGGATTTGTGAAAAACGCCTTCCCATGGGACAACTATGAAACTTTCTTAAAAGAGACATTAGAGGATCAGTGGCAAGCTTTAGAAACAAAAGGGGTCATTGAAATTGACCATACTCTTCCCGAACCCCTGGCATATACCTTTAATACGGTTTCAGGCAAATTTGAATTTTATCCGACTGCCCGCAGCAGCAAGAATAGGAAGGATCGTTCACTGCTGCCGAATTTCACTCCCGTACCCATTGAAGGGGATATGCAGCGGTTTCAACAGGTGCTGATCCCTTACGATTCGATGCGTATCGCCAGCGGTTCCATCGCAAATGCCCCGTTTATGACCAAGACCGTTGATGATACGGTGCTGAAAAAACAAATCGGGTTACTTGAAATCAACCCGACAACCGCCCGCGGACTGGGTTTAAAAGAAGGCGATACCGCGATACTGACTACACCAAAAGGTAAGGCAACGGTAAAGATCCATCTCTATGACGGCATCATGCCCGGTATTATCGCTCTGCCCAGTGGACTCGGGCATACCGCTTACAGCGAATATCTGGCAAATAAAGGCACCAACTTCAACGCACTAATCGGGCCTATCGATGACCCGACCTCCGGCCTGAATACGGCATGGGGGATTCGGGCCACATTAACCAAGGCATAATCTGTTTATCCATATACTTCATAAAGTCGTGTTATATATATGATTTAAATTCAACGACGAGGTTTTCATGAAAGAAAAAAACGATCACAAACACGCAAATAGATACGGGATGGTCATTGATCTGGACAAGTGTACCGGTTGCGGTTCCTGCATGGTGGGTTGTTATGCGGAAAACAATGTCCCGTTTAAACCTGATGAAACCAATAAATTAGACAGCATCAATTGGATCCGGATCTTTAAACTGACAAACAAAAAACCCTATCCGGACACGGAAGTCTGCTATCTGCCCATGCCGTGCATGCAGTGTGACGGGATCGGAAAACACGGTCATTCCCCCTGCGTTTCGGTGTGTCCGGCAGTGGCGACCGATTATGATTATGATACCGGTATTGTCAGTCAGATCTATACCCGCTGCTTCGGCTGCCGTTACTGCATGGCGGCCTGTCCATATCACGCACGAAAATTCAACTGGTGGGATCCGGTCTGGCCGGCGGATATGGAAAAATACCTGAGCCCGAATGTTTCACCCCGCATGCGGGGGGTTGTTGAAAAATGTTCATTCTGTTTCCATCGTCACCAGCTGGCCAAAGATAAAGCCTACCTGGAAGAAAGAAAAGAACTCGAGGAAGACGAATATCAGACGGCCTGCGCGGACGCCTGCCCCACAGGCGCGATCACTTTCGGCGACCTGAACAATAAAGACCATGCGGTTTACCAGTTAAAAAACAGCCCGAAAGCATTCCGGCTGCTGGAACGGCTTGAAACAAATCCCAAGGTTTATTATCTGACGAGTAAAGAATGGGTCAGACGGGCCGGAGACAACTACCTGGCCCATGAAGAACCCGGTAAACTCAACCATACGGTTAAAGAACACCACTAAACTGAATATAGCAAGGAGCAATTAGATGAAGGAGACACCATTGATTCCTGCGGGTGTTAAACGATGCTCGAAATGGCAATTTTCCATATGGATGGCGGCCGTAACGGCGGTCCTGCTGTGGGGAGTGTATGCCATGTTTCTGATCTGGTACAAAGGCCTGAACCAGACCAACATGAACGATGCCTATGGATTTGCACTCTGGATCTGGGCGGACCTCGCGGTCATTGCACTGGGTGGGGGCGCGTTTTTCTCAGGTTTTTTAACCTACATCATCGGCAAAAACGAACTTAAAAATATTATTAACTATGCAGTGATCATCGGGTTTATCTGCTATAGTTCCGCCCTGCTGATCCTGGCCATTGATATCGGCCAGCCCCTGCGCGGCTGGTTCATTTTCTGGCATGCCAACGTGCATTCCATGCTCACGGAAGTGGCGTTCTGCCTGTCATGCTATTTTGCCGTACTGACCATTGAATTTATCCCCCTGATTCTTGAAAACCCGAAACTGGACAAAAAGCCCTTTCTGCATCATCTGAGTCATAACATGCACGGCATTATGGCAATCTTTGCGGCCACCGGTGTATTCCTGTCCTTTTTTCACCAGGGGTCTCTCGGCGGCGTGGCCGGTGTCCTCTTCGGGCGTCCGTTTGCGTACCGGGAACATATATTTATCTGGCCGTTTACCTTCTTTCTGTTCACCTGGTCGGCGGCCGCCTTCGGTCCCTGCTTCACCATACTGGTGACAAAAGTCACTGAATTGATTACTCGCAAAAAGCTGGTTAAAGACAGCGTTTACCAATTGTTGGCCAAAATTTCCGGCTGGATGATCCTTACCTACATTATCGCCAAGACCATTGACACCCTTTACTGGGCGTTTGTCACCGCTCCGAGCAAGGGATTCACCCTGATGGATTTCTATGCCAGTTCCACCTATAACATCGGCATCCTGTTTGCGGAAATCGTGCTCTGCGGGTTTGTTCCGGGACTTATTTTAATCACCAAACGCGGCCGGGAAAACTCATTTCTGCTCATGACCGCCGTGATTCTGGCGGTGATCGGCGTTTCTCTGAACCGATGGGTGATGGTGCTCCAGGTGATGGCTGTTCCGCTGTTTTCATTTAACGACTGGTACGCGTACATGCCCAGTTGGCAGGAAGTGGCCACCACTGTTCTGCCGGTGGCCTACGGGCTGATCGTTATTTCCCTGGCACATCGTTATTTACCGGTTTTTCCGCAGGAAAAAGAATTAAACCCGATCGATTAACCCGTCGGTCAAGGAGGACAACATATGTTTCCATTTTGTTTTGAGTGGGCCTGGGACATGGGCCATATAGTCTTTATGGGGGGCTTGTGGTATGCATTGTCAATCATCGGCGCCGGCCTGACCTTTGCGATCATTAAATCAATCTTTGACAGTACCGGCGGCGGTCACGATAATCACGACCACGGCCACCACTAACCGGTCCGGCTGTTTCAAATTAAAACTGTTATAAAGCGCTGCCTTGTGAGATAATAGTCCGCAAGGCAGCGCTTTTTTTCGTGACTTCCAATTTCACCGCATTTACGGTGTCAAAGGCTGCCTCGCATAGCTGACTATAGCGAAGCTGCATTTTCCTTGTACCTGCGGCCAAATTGAAAACCACGAAACTTATCCTATGCCGAGAATTATCAAATAATATAACAAAAACAGAAATGAGAGACCCATGGATGAAATAATTATTAAAGGCGGCCGTTCCCTTGCCGGTGAGGTGGTTGTCGGCGGTGCCAAAAACGCGGCCCTCCCGATTCTGACCGCATCCATTCTGGCGGAAGGGCAATTTACGTTTCAGAATGTTCCGGATTTGAGAGATATTGACAGCATCAAGGATCTCCTCTCCAACATGGGTGCGGAGGTGTCGTCGGAAGGCCATACGGTTCAAATCGACACCGCCGGCATGAATCATTATGAAGCCCCCTATGAACAGGTCCGGAAAATGCGGGCATCCATCCTGGTGCTCGGCCCGCTGCTGGCCCGGATGAAAAAAGCGAAAGTATCTCTGCCCGGAGGATGCGCCATCGGGGCCCGCCCCATTGACCTGCATTTAAACGGATTAGCACTGCTTGGCGCAGATATCAAACTGGAACACGGATATGTAGAGGCAGCCTGTGAACAGCTGAAGGGCGCGGAGATCTATTTCGATATCCCGACCGTCACCGGCACCGAAAACCTCATGATGGCCGCCAGTCTGGCATCCGGAACGACCGTATTGCGAAACGCCGCCAGGGAACCCGAAATCATTGCCTTAGGGGATGTGCTCAATCAAATGGGTGCGGATATCAGCGGCGCCGGGACATCGGTGATAACCATCAAGGGAGTCAGGAAACTCAAGCCCGTTTCCGCGACCATCATTCCGGACCGGATTGAAGCCGGGACCCTGATGGTTGCCGCCGCACTGACTGAAGGCGATATTAAAATCAAGAATTGCGAACCCCTTCACCTGAAATCCATCATTCACAAACTGGAAAAAGCGGGTGCAGAAGTTCAGGTTTCTAAAAAATCCGTCCGTGTCAGGGGCAGGAAACCCATCAACAG
>JAHECJ010000216.1 GCA_024641805.1 Desulfococcus sp. | reverse complement strand
TGGCCGAGATGGTTAAAAAACAGCGGCGCGAGATGGGTCTGTCAAACATAATTCCCCCTTTTTTAATATGAATCCGGTGGAAATTTCATTTAACGTATTCGATTTTTACCCGTTTCTCAAGAAATAATCCGTCTGTCTTGGGAATGGAATACGAAAAGGAAAACGTCGTTAATGAATTTATTCGATTTGTAAAAACCTGGTGCTTAAGGAAAGTCCCCCTATACACGGATCTTTACTTTTTGTTCGCCCACCGTAAGATTGACTTGCCGGGCGAAGCTGATACCCTGTATAAGTGATAAGATTTCTTAACCTTTCTGTGGCTTTAATTTATGTAGAGGAGGATGGTGGCAATGGATTCAAATCTGAATAAGTTCCATGAGATGGGGGTAAAAATTGAAAAATATATCCGGCCGGCCACGTTTCCCTTAGCGGTTCAGGTAATTAAATCTGGCGCGGGCCAGTCGTCGCGATTTAAGCGGCCATCCGTTGACATGAATATTCAGAATTTTGTCTGTCAGAATTTTAAAATATCGCGAACCTATGGATGGACCATTGAAGTCCGGGAAGACGACATTAATTGTCTCCTGGCCCGATCCATTTACGGCTGGGATCCGATTACTGAGGAAACCGCCCGATGGAGCAATGAGTTCAGCGTCGGATTGTACGCCAAAGACACCGTGACTTCTGAGAAACTGGCAAAGCATCTTTACCGGTTTGATGAAGATATCGAAGGGCTGGTGATTTCACCGCTGGTCCGGACAAAGGTCGTGCCTGATGTCGTCCTGATTTATTGTCTGCCGGCCCAGGCCATGAGGTTTATACAGAGTTATCTCTATGTAGAAGGCGGTGTGCTTGAATTTTCTGCCGCCGGACGGATCGGATCGTGCCATGAAGGCATTGTCAAAGCAATGGTCACCAACCAGCCGCAGATGGTGATGCTGGGAAATGGTGACCGCATTTGGGGCGGGGCCCAGGATTCGGAAGTCATGTTTTCCTGTCCGCATAATAAGCTCGATTCGCTTATGGAAGGGCTGGAAGCGACGCACGCCGCGGGCCTGCGATATCCGATTCCCGCCTATATGAATTATGCCCCCGGATTCCAGAAGGAATTCGAGCAGAAAGCAGATCAAAGAGCCGGGGGAACGATTGTCAAAAAAGAGCAGATGGAAATTGATGTTGAATAATATTCGGTTTTTTAATACGTTATATTAGCTGAAAATGATGTGTTTGTCGCTATTCTTTCAGGGGATCGGATGTCATCAAAATAATTATTCATGCCAGGGGCGTACATGAAATATCAAAAGCTGCTCTATTTTTTGCAAAACGTGGGAAGGGATCCTTCGTCGTTAATGCTGGAAGATTACCTGACCGGCCTGAAAAACCGCCGTTATCTTCTTCAATACCTTAAAAAGAGTGTTGAGTGGGATTCGCTGGACGTTCATCCGGTTTCCCTGCTGCTGGTGGATATTGATTACTTTAAACGGATCAATGATCAATACGGCAGCAGTGTGGGAGATCAGGTGCTGGTTCATGTGGCAAAAGTATTAAAAACCGTTTCCGGTAAAAGAGGGATTCCCGTTCTTTACGCAGGGGATGAATTTATGCTGCTTTTGCCGGGTTTAAAAAAACACAACGCTCTGATTATAGCGGCGGAACTTATCGACGAGGTGAACGAAAATTCGTTTTTTTCATCGGATGCCGGGACTGAAATCCCGATTACGTTAAGCATCGGGGCCGCCACCGCCCCGGATGATGCGGCCGGCGGAAAAGAGCTGTTAAGCCAGGTTAAAAATGCTCTTTATCATGCAAAACAGGCCGGCCGGAATCAGTATGCCGATGCCGGTGAAGTGACCCGGCAGGCAATTCAATATCTTGACAGTGCCAGTATCGTGGGGAGAAAACTCCAGTTCAGCCAGGTGAATGATGCCCTGAAAGGCTTCAATGACGGAATCAGCCAGTTTGTCATTATTGACGGGGCCACCGGCATGGGCAAAACAAGCTTTTTAGACATTGTTCACCGGAATCTCGAGAAAACAAAATTAAATACGGTCCGGGTGTCAGGGGTTGTCCAGGAGTCGTTCCGCCCCTATTACCTGGTTTCTTACATTGTCACGGAATTGATGAATCGACGCGACGACAGCGGCATCGGGGTCCTTGAATCCATGGATGAAAAGGACCTGGAGCGACTGGCCAATATTCTTCCCCAGCTGGGAGAAGTGGATTTGACGGTTCAGGAAATCGACGAACGCCAGCGCGAAGCCATTTTCAGGTCATTTATTAAATTTTTTGTTTTACTGGTTGAAGACGGCAGACTGAGCATTTTGATTGATGATCTGGATTACAGTGACCCGGCGTCGCTTCATCTGCTCCGCATTATTATGCGGGAAAAATCATTGGCAATGTTTATCTGCGGAACTGCTACGCAAGATTCAAAATCCAGCCCGAAAACCATCCCCCTGGATCTTTTCCGGTCTGCTTACAGTGATGGTCTGGGAATCCGGAGCATTCAGATGACACCGCTGGACGCCAAAGATATAGAAAAACATGTCAAAGTTATTTTTCCGGAAATCGACATGCCGCAGCAGTTTTCCCGGGAACTGGCGGAAATTTCCAAGGGGAATCCGCTGTTTGTCGAAGAAATATTGAGAAAAATGATTCGTGATCAGAAAATAGTTCAGACCGGGAAGCGCTGGAAGATCATGAAACTGGAAAAAGGATATTTCCCGAAGTCCATTGAGGATATCATCCGCCATAAAATTCTGGCCCTGGACGGGGACAGCCAGCGGTTCCTGGATTGCGCCTCCGCTTTCGGCGAATCGATTTCCCTGAGCATGCTGACCGGTGTGTCGGATGAAAAATCAGCCATGGTTCATGATTTTTTAAACCGGATTATCGATCAGGGGATCGTGCGGTCTGATTTTAAGGACAATGACGAAACGGTAAGATTTTTAAGCAAAGGCATCCAGGGGGTTATTTACGAAGGCATCAAACCGGACCAGAAGAAAAGCATTCATGAGCAGATCGGTAATTACCAGGAGAAATTGTATCAGCACAACTTACTGCCGTCCGCGTCCTTTTTGGCCCATCATTACAAGCGGTCCGACAATCAGGAAAAAGCCCGTGTTTATGAACAGCTCCAGATGAATTACAACCAGAAGATCTTCAATGATCAGGAAGTGGCCCGGTATGCGGTAAATGATAAAGATGACACCGGAAAAGGCGGAGCGGATGAGATCGGGGATATTCCACTCAGCGATGAAAGTTTAAAATATATTCCGAAGCTGCTGCAGTCGCTGCTGATCACGATCCGAAATACAAGGCTGTATCCGCCGGAAAGCAAGTCGGTAACCAATTCATTGCATCAATTCAACCAACTGGTGGAAAAAGTACTGGAAGATGTTGAACGGATCAGCATTATAACGGAAAAAAACAGTATCCTGATTAACGGACAGATCATTGCGGTCGGAAATTTTCAATCCATTGCACAGAAAATAATCGATTTCTGGGACCGGCTGCAGTTCAAATGCCTGACGTTTGTCAGAGGATTCCGGGAAGAGGAACTCAGGATTCTGTTGGCAAGAATTTGCCGTATTGAACCCAAAGAAATTACGCCAAGGTACTGGAAAATATTTTCAGAAACCAATCATCTCACTCTGATTTATCCCCGGCAGATACAATATACCAAAATTGAGTCTGATGATTCGGAGATGATTCCGGAAGCTGACGATACCGCTTTTGAAACAGTGTCCGGCGAGAGACAGCTTGATGATTCAGGTCTCGGCGTTATCCAGCGGGTTATCAGCGCGCTGCTGGGGTCATACAGCAAGCTGAAATTGTATCCTGCCCATGGACCGGTTGCCAGGGAATCCGCTGAGCAGGTGATAGCCGAACTGAAAATATTTTTTGAAAAACAGCCGGTGTTAAATATCGCCCGGATTGAAACATCGCTTCTGGTCAATGGCGTCAAGCTGGACACCTCCCTTTTTGAGGCGATGGCCGGCAGCTTTATCAAATTCCTGTCGGACGCCCGATTAAACAGTGTTACCTTTTTGAGCAAGGTGTCGTTAAATGATGTTCTGGGGTTTGTTTCCGCCGCATCGGAATCCTCCGAGGGTGTGACGGATGGGGCTTTCTGGCAGAAAACCGCAGCCGAGAAGCAAATCAAAGGCATACTTTTTGATCAGCGTATTTATGAAATTTTTGACGAACAGCCGGGTGAATCGGACATGGAGCCCGGGGCGTCGATTGAAGCGGCGCTGATGGCGGAGACCCCGGAGTCGCCGGAGGAAATGGAAAAAGAGTTTGACATCAACACATTTCCGAATCGGCTGCGGGAGCTGTTCCTGTCCGGTGACCGAAATGGCGCAGGAATTCTGCTTCAAAACCTGTGCAAGAATTATAAAACCCTGGATGCGTCCGGCAGAAACGAGATGCTGGATATTTTTGATATCATTATCAAGCCGGAGGACTGGCGCCCAAGCGCTTCCTTCCTGAAATTTATACTGCTGCAGGCGATCCCGCTGTTTGAGGGGGAGGTAAATCCCGAGTTGAACCGTCGCGCCGGTGAAATCCTGCACGGGTGCGGGGAAATGTTTATCCTTTTTGGAGAATATACGCTGGGGGCATGGATTTTTAATAAACTCCGGAATTTTTCCACAACCCAGTTATCGCCGGTTTTTGATGAAAAGAATGCCGCGAATAAACCCCTGGATCCGAAGATTATTGAAATTGTGGTTGATGATTTGAAGTCGGAAGACCGTTCCAAACAGCAGGATGCGTATCAGTTGTTAAGCAGTATGGGCAACTGGATAGTCCCGATTCTAATCGAAGCAATTAAGAGAGAGAGCAATATGCGGGCCAGGCGCATGGGGGCGGAGCTGATAAAAAATAAGGGGAATGATGCGATCCTGTTATTTAAAAAATCGCTGATGAATGAGAACCGGCCGGAGTATCGTGCCCGAATCCTGGATGTGATCGATTCCGTGACGGACGATTTGATGGTGGAATTAACCGACACCCTGGCGGACACTGCTGATGTTGTCCGTCGATCCGCATTCCGCATGGCTGAGCGCATAAACAGTCAGGCAGTATCGAATCTTCTCGTTGGTCTGTCGCTCAGTGAAGATCCGGACCTGGCTGTTCAGGCGATTAATTCGC
>JAHECJ010000215.1:1070-5163 GCA_024641805.1 Desulfococcus sp. | reverse complement strand
CCGGGAAATGGCGCAACTGAAAGGCCTGGATCTGATCCTGTCCGACGGCACTCCGGGAATCGGATGCCCGGTGATCAGCTCTCTGTCCGGAGTTTCTCTGGCAGTGATCGTCACCGAGCCGACGCCTTCCGGCCGCCATGATCTGGAACGGGTGGCCCAGCTCTGCGCTCACTTCAATGTGCCGGCCGGCATTATCATTAACAAATGCGATCTGAATGATAAAGAGGCGGCGGCCATCGAAGCCTACGGCCATGAAAACGGTTTGACCTTTTTAGGGAAACTGCCCCATGACCCGATGATTACCCGGGCCATGATCAACGGCCAGGCCATCACTGAATACACGCAAAATGATTTTACTAAACAGGTTGAAATGATTTGGGGCCGGATTAAGATCTTGACAACGCCGGGCCAATACCATTGATAAAAGATATTTTTAAAACCCAACAAACTCTAAAACAAATGAATAACAAGGAGAACAAAATGAATACAATGATAGCCATTCCTTCAACCGCACCGGGCGGACTGAAAGCACCGCTGGGCGCCCATTTTGGTCACTGTGACCTCTATACCATGGTTGCCGTTCAAGACAAAAAAATCATGTCCGTGGACGTCATCCCCAATGTGCCCCATCAGCAGGGCGGCTGCATGGCACCGGTTCAGTATCTGGCTGAAAAAGGCGCCAAAAAACTGATTGCAGGCGGCATGGGATTTCGTCCGCTCATGGGCTTTAACCAGGTCGGGATCGAAGTCTATTTCGGCGGAGAATTCCAGACCGTTGGGGACGCAGTAAACGCCCTGATCGATGGCCAACTGCCCCAATTTTCGCAGGATAACACCTGCGGCGGCGGCTGTCATTAATACAGGCGATTTGACAATGGCAAATAACAATCAATTATCTGGGAAAGGCCATAATGATGATCCCCATCTTTTAAATGAACATTTCATTATTCATGCGAACCTTCCCAGGCACATGGGAACCATATCCAATGCAGACGGATATGCGAAAGGTGTCGGGGTCTGCGGGGATGCCATCGAGGTCTTTCTGTCAATTCAAGGCCGCAAAATAGAAAACATCCGGCATGCTCCCCGGGGATGCACTTACACGGTCGCCTGCGGCAGTGCCATGAGTCATCTGGCGTATGGACGAACACTGGAAAAAGCACTGAAAATCACGCCGGAAGATGTTGCGAAAGAACTCGGCGGCTTACCCGAAGACCACATGCATTGTGCCTCGCTTGCGGTAAATACCTTAGGGGAAGCCATTGATGATTTTTATCAGAAAGCCTGGGGAAGCAGAAAACCCATCTCCGTTAAGGTCGACAAAAACGCTTCATAAAATAAAAACTCAGACGCTCCCCGGTTCCGTTAAAGGGTCCGGGGAGCCTATTACATTTAAGGCTCTATCAATGAAACATTTTTTAATTGTGACATCCCATGCAAACAAATTTTCCGAATTGGCGGATGCTCTGGGCAGACAAGGTGCTGCTGAAGTTACCACTACGGCTTCATTGCAGGAGGTGATGGCTGACCTGTCTGCTGCCACGCCGAATTTGGTCATCATTGACGAAGAAGTGGACGGAACATCCGGCTTAAAGATTGCCCGGGCTATTCTCATGAAAAACGCCATGGTGAATCAGGCCGTGGTCAGTTCCCTGTCACCGCAGGAATTCCATGATACTGCGGAAGGACTGGGGATCATGGCCCAGCTTCCTCCGGAACCCGATGCCGCGCAGGCGAAAGTCCTGCTGGATATCCTGGAAAAAATGCCTTAGCCCCCTCTTGTTTCTTTTCAACGCGACAGATAAGAATAAATTTCTCATGTATCCGTCCTCTCTTTTGCGTAATCTCATTGTTCTGTTGAAAACCCTTTCGCGTATCTGTATGATTTAAAAAAGTTCCGGTTTGATTTTTTTTCAAAATAAGGAGGCATTATGGAAGGATGGGGTGACGATGAGATCAGAAACAAGGAATTAATGGCCCCGTGCGGGCTGTATTGCGGAACCTGCGGTGTCTATCTCGCCAACCGGGATAAAAATGAAAAATTCAGGGCCGTTATGGGCGGTCTTTACGGTACAAAACCCGAAGAGACCTCCTGTTCCGGATGCATGCAGGCGGACCCGCCCAAAGATCTCTATGTATATTGTAAAATGTGCAAAATCAGGGATTGCGTTAAATCAAAAGGATTTTATTCCTGCCATCAGTGTGAGGACTGGCCCTGCGCGGAGATTGAAAACTTTGGCCTGGCGACCGGCAAACGGGTCATGATGCGGACAATTCCCGTGTGGCGGGAAAAAGTTGCCGAACTCGGCGATGAGGAAGGAAGTGTGGCGTGGGCCCGTTCCGAATGCGAACGCTATCACTGTCCGTTCTGCGGTTATCCGCTCTTCAGGGGGGTGCAGCGCTGCCGGCACTGCAAAAAAGATGTGGCGGATGAACTGGACGGATCTCTTTGATTAGAAATCATTTGCGCGATTCGAAACATTTCAAGGCAGCAAATAAGCATGAAACAGAAAATTGATCCGAAGAAATTCGGCCTTCCTGCCACCACAAGGATTGAACACACAGGAAGCACTCATTTCATTATCGTGATTGACCGCAAAAGCCGGATCATTATGAACGACGGGGAAAAAATTTTAGATAAAGCAGCAAAAATAAAAGCATCGGTTCCCGATGCGGTGGTGACTGTATCTACAACCGCTCCGGTCTGCAGCAAAACAAAGCGGTTTCTTGAAGAACAGAATGTTCGCGTTGAGTCAGTTTGAAGGACGGCAAAATCAAATCTCAATAAATATTCATAGTTGATCAAAACCAAAAACCATATTAATAATAATGTATGAAATCCGGCTGATTGCCGGTGACCTGGCTCACAGAAACGACTCTCTATATAAGGAGAATGTGATGGATTCAATTCGTTTAATCGCGCCATGCGGCCTGGCTTGCAGTGATTGCCCCATGCACCTTGCAAAGGACTCCCCCGGACTGAAAATTTCATTATCGGACAAGCTGGGTATCCCCATTGAAAAGGTGGCCTGCGGCTGCTGCAGGGATGAACATGGAGTTATCAACTGTAATGAAGCGACTTCCTGTTGCGCCGTCTTTTCCTGCAGCGAGGAAAAGGGTGTAGAGTTCTGCTGCGACTGCGCGGATTTCCCCTGCGAACGGTATCAGCCCTATGCAGACCGGGCCTCAGAAGTTCCCCATAATCTTAAGATGTACAACCTGGGGCTCATTAAAAAACTGGGGTCTGAAAAATTTATTAAAAAATATGCCAAACAGACCCGGGAAAATTATTTCAAAGGGAAGTGCAAAATTTAAGCGGCGCTGCCGCCTTTTCTCTGATATGAACTGTAAAACAATGCCGAAAAGAGGCTTGATTCCCACAGCTCGCTAATCATCCCGTGAAAATAAGTGAAAGCGGCTGCAGGTATCTACGTCGGATGTAAAATTCGATCAACCCCGCAAACAAGGATTACAGATGGATTTAGACCGGATTATTTATTTTTTTCACCGATCCATCGTTTATCATCCCTTTATATCAATGGGCATCGCAGCCGCCCTTGGTATCCTGATATACATTAAACCAAAAGAAATTTTGAGACTGGTACTGATTGTTCTGGGAATTTGCGCAGCGGGCTACGTCTTTCATTTTATATGGGAAGCCTTTAAATCCGGCTATTTGAACAAAGATATAGTGATTCACAAAAGCATAAGATGAATACAGATATCCAATCCACACCGACAATTGATTTCAATCATCCGGCGGTCCGGGAATTTGCCAAAAACCACGCCGGCAATTCCGACAATCAAACCGGGCAGGCTGTCAGCCTTTACTACGCGGTTCGGGACGGCATCCGCTACGATCCCTATTCTATTGATCTCACGGTGGAAGGACTGCGTGCCAGCACCACGCTGATTAACGGGCGGGGCTGGTGTGTTGCCAAGGCCATCCTGCTGGCGGCCTGCTGCCGAAGCTTGAAAATACCGGCACGTCTGGGCTATGCGGACGTCCGCAACCATCTATCCACAAAACGCATGCGCGAAATGATGAAGACCGATGTATTTTACTGGCACGGGTATACGTCCATTTATTTAA
>JAHECJ010000215.1:0-1060 GCA_024641805.1 Desulfococcus sp. | reverse complement strand
CCGGCATTCAATATTGAGCTGTGCAATAAATTCCATCTCCGGGTACTGGAGTTTGACGGCACCGGTGACTCGATCTATCATCCGTTTGATCTGGCCGGCAACCGGCACATGGAATATTTGACTGACCGCGGGAACTTTGCTGATGTTCCCATTGATGCCATCATTGCGACATTCCAAAAAAAATATGTTGTGGGTGATTCATTTGAAAAAGCGGACTTTGAAGAGGATGTGGACCGGGAAACCGCCGGCCGCTGACCCGGAAAGTTTTCATCAGGTCTGACTGCCGGACTCTTTATGGTTTCAGATACGCCAGGCACTGCTTTCGATTAAAGAGCATCGCGATATTTAAGCTGCACACCTTTCAAAAATTTGCGCAGGATCTGATCTTTACAGTCCCGGTAATGCTTATGATCCGGCCTGCGGAAAAAAGCACTTAATTCGTGTTTGCTTAAACTTAAATTCGCCATCCCCATAATCTCCAGTATATCTTCGGCTTTCAGGTTTAATGCGATCTTCAGCTTCCTGAAAATAATATTGTTTGTTAACTGCTGCTCCGGCTCGGGTTGGGCCCCTTCTTTTTTGCCCCGTTTGTCATTAATCAAACCGTTCAGGAAAATCGCAAGCTGAATGTCGCTGCATTCCCGATATGCCGGGTCATCCTCTTTTTTCAGCCAGTCACTGATCTGCTCCCGTGTTACCGGGTGGCCAGCCAGGCCGAATATCGCAATCATTTTCGAATCGTCAAAGTCGAAGGTATAGCGGATACGGCGCAGGATATCGTTGTTTGTCATGAATTTGTCCTTATATATTCGGTATGGATTTACACGGAGGACCGTGGGAATAAGAAAAAAGAAAAATCAACATCATATGCCAAAGCGGATGGAATTCGTTCCTTTGCAAGGCTTCCGGGATGAAGCTGTAGCTCGCTACCGCGATTCCCGGATAACGCCGCAAAAGAGCGAATCCCGTTCGCTTTCTTCAAAGGCCTCGCATTTGCTCCGACCTAAGTGCCTTTCGGTCCCTGGTTTCAAGCACCGCATTCACGGCTTCCAGCATTTTT
>JAHECJ010000214.1 GCA_024641805.1 Desulfococcus sp. | reverse complement strand
CGTGACCAAGGATAGCGTGGTGCCGAGCATTTCCCATATAATCCCGGCAGCCTTCCTGGCTGAAAATGAAATCCAGGACCTGTTCAATGTCACATTCAGCAACCTGTCCATTGATTTCAAGCGAACCCTGTTTCTCGAAAACGGAATAAAAAGCGGACCGATGTGCCGGTATTTTGTTGTGAACCCAACGCCGGATATAACCATTTAAACCGGGAGACATTTCATGCGTCGAACCATCATCCCCTTCGGACCCCAGCACCCGGTGCTCCCCGAACCAGTCCACCTAACGCTCACGGTGGAAGATGAGATCATTACCGGGGCGATTCCGGCGCTGGGCTTTGTGCATCGCGGCCTGGAAAAACTTGCTGATATCCGTGACTTCCATCAGATGGTTCAGGTGGTGGAACGGGTCTGCGGGATCTGTTCCATGATCCACGCCATGTGTTACGCCCAGGGGGTTGAAAAACTCATGGAAATAGACGTTCCGCCGCGGGCGAAATACCTTCGCGTCATCTAGTCGGAACTTCACCGCATGCACAGCCACCTGTTATGGCTCGGGCTGTTTGCGGACAGTTTCGGCTTTGAAAGTATGTTTATGCAGTTTTGGAGAATCCGGGAAAAAATTCTAAACATCAATGAATCCACCACCGGCAATCGAGTCATCGTATCCGTAAATGCGATCGGCGGTGTCCGCAGGGATCTGAACCCGGAACAGCAGCGATGGATCCTTTCCGAATTGTCTGAAGTCGAAAAAATGATCAAAACCCTGGAAGCCCCCCTGTTTGAAGACTATACGGTCAAAAAACGCACCGTCGGCAAAGGAATTTTGTCCGCTGAAAAAGCCATGGAACTGGGGACCGTCGGCCCTACCTTGAGAGGCAGCGGAATTGCCCAGGATATGCGCTCCCTGGGATATGCAGCTTTTGCAGAACTGGATTTTTCTCCGGTGACGCAACCAAACGGCGACTGCTGGTCCCGGTGCAAAGTCCGGTTTTTAGAATCCCTGCAAAGCATCGACCTGATCCGCCAGGCTGTCACCCGGCTCCCCAATGGCGAGATCAGCGCCAAATTTAAGGGTCGGCCGGATGGTGAAATCGTTTCCCGGGTAGAACAACCACGCGGGGAAGTCTTTTATTATATCAAGGCAAAGGGTGATAAATATCTGGATCGGTTGCGCATCCGCACACCCACGTTTGCGAATATCCCGGCGCTCCTTACCATGCTGCCTGGGATGTATTTGTCGGACGTACCGGTAATCGTGCTGTCCATTGACCCGTGTATCAGCTGCACGGAAAGGTAATATCATGTTTAAAATGACGCCCAACATTCTAAAAAACCTGATTACGGAAAAAGCGACCCGGCTCTATCCCTTTGAAGTACGAGCGCCTTATGACAATGTTCGGGGAGAGCTGACAAACGATGCCGAAAAATGCAACTTCTGCGGCATCTGCGCCGCAAAATGCCCATCCCAGTGCATCACGGTCGATAAAAAAAACGCCACATGGCAATGTGAGATGTTTTCATGTCTGTTCTGCGGCATCTGCGTGGAATCATGCCCGAAAAAAAGCCTGACACAAGAGCTGGCCCACAGAAAGCCGGTCCGGGAAAAAGAGATTATTTTCATACAGGGAGAGGTCAAGGCAAAAGAGATCCCGAACGATTCCGAAAGCCGCTGAACCTCCCCTATATGTGTTTTTCAAAATTTTTTTGAAGGACACCGTTTATGAAAACTTTTACCTACAAAAATAAAACCTATGAGACCGATGATCACAATTTTTTAATCGATCATGAAATATGGGATAAAAATTTTTCAATCGGCATGGCATATGAACTCGGCATGCTTGATGGGCTGACCGAAAAGCACTGGGAGGTGATTCATTTCATCCGGAAAGCATTTAAAAAGACCGGGGAGCGTCCATTATTATATGAAACCTGTCGGATGATCGGATTAAAAAGCAAAGCCCTGCAAAAGCTTTTTCCCACCGGGTATCTGAGAGGCGCCTGCCTGCTTGCCGGGTTGGGTTACAAAGGCATCCAGGCCTATTCTTTGCCTGAACCCCGCGAAAAACATACGCGTTCCACCAACGGATTTATTGAGAGAAATAAAGCTTACCGGATCGATATTTACGGTTTTCTTTTGAATCCGGAAGACTGGGATGAGGAATACGCCATTATCAGAGCTTATGAAATGAATATTAAAGGCGGCCTGAACGAAAAGCACTGGCAGATTATTTACTTCCTGCGCGACTGTTACAAGCTGAACAAAAATGTCCCGACAATTTATGACTGCTGTGAAGCGAATGAAATGGACATTGAAGATATCGAGGAGCTTTTCCCCGCCGGATACCATCGGTGCGCCATAAAAATCGCCGGTTTGCCGTCCATTGGCGTGGATATTACCAGGAAAATTCTATGACGGGCCTGGCTCACGGGCCGAATGTGCCATAAGGATTTAAAATATGAAAACGGTTTCATTTAACGGCCGATCATACCAAGTGGATGATCAGGGCTTTCTGATAGACCATAATGCCTGGGATGAAAATTTTACCACCGGCATGGCACGCGAACTCGGCATGAACGATGGCCTGAGCGATCAGCAATGGCAGGTTATCCGTTTTATCAGAGATACGTTCCGAAAAAAAAGGGTCTGTCCGCTGGTTTATAAAACCTGCCAGGAATTCAACCTGGATTCCAACAAAATGAAAGACCTTTTTCCGACCGGATACGTGCGCGGAGCTTGCCTGCTGGCCGGGATTTCATATGTCTGGCTGAATTATTACGGGCATCTATATCCGGCTGCCGCCGAAGAAAAAACTGCTGTCGCACAGAAAAAACCTGAAAAGGAAAAAACGTATCGTATCAATGCCATTGGCTTTTTAGTTGATCCTGAGGAATGGGATGAAGTGTTTGCGGCCAACCGGGCCTATGAGCTGAATATCAAAAACGGCCTGACTGAAAGGCACCGGCAGGTAATTTCCTCCATGCGACAGTTTTATTTTAAAAACCATAAACTGCCTACTGTATACGAATGCTGCAATGCCAATCACATGGATTTCGTGGATCTGGAAAAACTTTTTCCCACCGGGTATCACCGGGGGGCGGTAAAAATCGCGGGTCTGCCCGCCGTGATACGCAGGCAAGACGTTGAATAAAAATTCCCTTACGCCTGACCGGAAACAAAAAGAAGTTAAGGAGTGATTAAAAATGAAACCCTTTTTATTTAAAGAAAAAACATATGCGGTCGATCATCAAAATTTTTTACTCGACCATGAAACCTGGGATGAAGACTTCGCCGTCGGCATGGCTCACGAACTCGGCATGAACGATGGTCTGACAGAGCGGCGATGGGAAGTAATTCATTTCATCAGGAACGTATTTTCGAAAACCGGCGTCTGCCCGCTGGTTCATGAGACCTCCCAGGCCCTCGACCTGAACGCAAAATCCCTGCAGGAGCTTTTTCCCACCGGCTACCTCCGGGGGGCCTGCCTGCTGGCCGGCATCAGTTACAAGTACGGATGGGTATATTATTTTGGGGAACCCTATCCGGTTTCAAAAAAACCAAAATCTTCGAAAAAATCAAACATCAAGCCGGAAGACAGGGTGTACCGGGTGGATCTGTTCGGATCTCTCGTGGATCCTTCCGAATGGGATGAAGATTTTGCCGTCCGCAGGGCCTATGAAATGAACATGAAAAACGGGTTGAATGATAAGCACTGGCAGATCATCCATTTTTTGAGAGACCGTTACGCCCACAGCAAAAAGATTCCAACCATCTATGAATGCTGTGAAGCCAACAGGATTGATATTAAAGACCTCGCCGAACTTTTTCCGACAGGCTATCATCGCGGGGCTGTAAAAATAGCCGGACTGCCGACCCTTGGTAAAGAATTTTGACAGGATTTAACGGACATTATGCTGAAGGACAATAAACCTTAATCTGGAGGGGATGGAATGAATCCAATTAACAGAAGAGAGTTTCTTCAAATTTCCGGGGGGGCCATTGCGGGAATCGCCTTGAGCGGGTGCCTGGGGCTTGACATGAAGCCGGTTCACGAATCGATTCAGGGACTTCGCATCCTCCATGCCCGGCAGACAACCACCATCTGCCCCTACTGCTCGGTCAGCTGCGGTATTATCGTGCATACCCTGGACGGAAAAGTGATCAACACGGAAGGTGATCCGGACCATCCCATTAACGAAGGGTCGCTCTGCAGCAAGGGAATGTCCGTGTATCAGCTTTCCCACAACAATTCCAACCGGCTGACCGTTCCCCTTTACCGCGCCCCTTACGCGGCTGAGTGGGAAGAAGTGTCATGGGATTTTGTGCTGGACAAAATTGCCGCCAGAATCAAGGAGACCCGGGATAAAACGTTTGAGATCCGGAATAAAGATGGCAATATCGTCAACCGGACGACCGGCATGGCCTCTCTGGGAAGCGCCGCCATGGACAACGAGGAATGCTACCTGTATCAGAAAATGTTAAGAAGCTTAGGCTTTGTATACATCGAACATCAGGCCCGTATCTGACATTCCGCAACTGTAGCGGCTCTGGGAGAGTCGTTCGGACGCGGTGCAATGACGAACCACTGGATTGATCTGGCCAACAGTGACTGCATTTTAGCTATGGGAAGCAACCCGGTGAAGAATCATCCCATTGCTTTTAAATGGATGATGAAAGCGGTTGAAAGGGGCGCGACCCTTATCAGTGTCGATCCACGTTTTACCAGAACGTCGGCCAAGGCGAATTTATATGCGCCGCTGCGGTCCGGGAGCGATATCGCATTTCTGGGCGGCATGATCCGTTACATCCTGGATAACAACTTGTATTTTAAAGAATATGTCATCGAATACACCAATGCGCCGTTCCTGATCAATCCGAACTTTAAACTGACGGCGGATAATGACGGAATTTTTTCAGGATTTGTCGGAACCAAGACCGATGAAGGGTATGTGGATGGCAAATATGATAAAGCCACCTGGTCATATCAGAAAGATGCGGACGGTGAGATTCTGAAGGACCCGACGCTCAAGGATGAAAATTGCGTGTTCCGGCTCCTTAAAAAACACTATTCACGGTATACGCCGGAAGTGGTGTCACAAATTACGGGCACGCCCGTTGAAAAA
The DNA here is from genome assembly GCA_024641805.1 of Desulfococcus sp. Taxonomy (GTDB): domain Bacteria; phylum Desulfobacterota; class Desulfobacteria; order Desulfobacterales; family Desulfosalsimonadaceae; genus SURF-3. The sequence continues at coordinate 39 of JAHECJ010000214.1, read as the reverse complement.
CTGATCCCGGTGTATGAAGCCTACGGCAATACCGGAAAA
>JAHECJ010000213.1 GCA_024641805.1 Desulfococcus sp. | reverse complement strand
CCTGGCTGCGACAGGCGCTTTAAAAGAGCCATTGTCGGCAAAAGAACAGGATCAGCTGATGGCTGTTTTTACGCCTCAGGCCGGTCAACTGGCCTTTTACCGGGGCGGACGGTAATAGTTAATTTCAGCTTAGCGGTAAAGAACCGTCGACAGCGGTTGATCCGGAAAACCCACAATGTTATGAACATTATATATAAAAATCATACTCTCTTGACGGACAGGCAGGCAATCCAATTCCGTCGGAGAGGTCGGGAATACAATTTTATAAGGAGCAGGAATGATGACGCTACAGGAACAGATCAAAAAAGATATGATGCAGGCCATGAAAGACAAGGACGAAGAGAAAAAGAACTCCCTGCGGGTGGTAATGGGTGAATTCGGCCGGGCGGAGACAAAAGCGCTTTCGGATGACGAGGTGGTGAGAGTTTTGAAAAAGCTGGTCAAGTCGGAGCGGGAAACTCTGGAGCAGTCGGGGCGGGCAGGGGATTCGCGGTATATTGACATACTGGAGTCATATCTGCCGAAAATGGCGTCTGATGATGAACTGCGAAGTTGGATTCACGAAAATGTTGATTTTTCCAAGTACAAAAATAAAATGCAGGCGATGAAGGATATCATGGGGCATTTCGGATCTGCTGCCGACGGCAACCAGGTCAAAGAAATTCTCCAGAAGCTGTAACCGGAAAAATGCCTGAACTTATGGAGGGCCGATGAAAGAAAAAAAATGCATAAGGTGCAATGAAGTCAAGCCGGTTGATGCGTTTGAGGAAAATCTGTTCAGCCCGGACGGACGATATCTGATCTGCAAAGAATGTTTTGCAAAGCGCTTGGAACACCCGCCGCACAATACGGAACCGAAAGTGGATAATCAAAAAAAGACGAAATCCGATATAGCCGCTCCGGCCGCCGGGCTTGAAAAAAAAGCGTCTAAAGAGCGATCGTTCGACAATGTTGTCTGGCCGGTAAATAAGAAAAAAGCGTCGCAAAATAACGGGAATCAGGCGGAAAAAATCAAAAAGGATCAGCAGGCGGTCCTTTCTGATGTGGATGATGTCTCAGTTCAGGCCCATGAAGTGCTGCCGAAACTGAGAAAGTGCAATGGCTGTAAAAAAATCGAACCGGTGGGCAAGGCCCCCCTGGTGCCGCCAAAACCTGTTCAGGCATGGTTTTGCGAGGAATGTATCAAGAATAAAAAACACCAGTATGTCGGGAAAGATTATATTGTGTGTGATTACTGGGGCAGGGTTTACAAAGTCACCCGGGTAGTAAATACCGAACTGGTTCGCGGAGTGGTAAAAAAAGGAGACGGTAGCTGGAGTGCCCGAAAGTTTGATATATACGGCCAGTGGCAGACGAAAAAGCCGCTGTAAGAAAATCCGGACGATTCGGTCTTATAACACATCCTGCCACTGCTTCAGCAAATGCAAACGGTTGAAAACCGATACGTCGAATATGCATTTTCAAACGGAAAAGATAATATGGCATGGAATCTCCGAACGATTTTAAATTAGGCCTCGCGCTGTCCGGAGGCGGATTTCGGTCCGCCTTGTTTCATATCGGGGGATTGGCCCGGCTGGCGGAACAGGACCTGCTCCGCAAAATCGATGTGATTTCTTCGGTATCCGGGGGTTCGATTATTGCCGCCTATTATTATCTCAAGGTGAAGGCGCTGCTGGAACAAGCATCGGTAGAAGGTCAGGAGCCGCCCGGCCGGGAAGCCTATATCCGGATCGTCTCAGAAATTGAAACCGATTTTCTGGCTGCCGTTCAGAAAAATATGCTGATGCGCACCTTTCTGGATCCGGTGAAAAATGCCCGAATGCTGGCTGCCGAATATTCCAACACCGAGCGGCTGGCCGAGCTTCTGGAAAGGTATTTTTACCTTCCAATCTCGCAACCGTATGGTGCAGGAACCCATCAGGATCGGATCCCGTTGAAAAACTTACCCATCCGGCCTCTGGCTGCCAATCTTGCCGAAGGCACGCGGATTCCTTTTCTGATTATCAATGCTACGGCGCTGAACACCGGCCACCTCTGGCAGTTCACAAGTGTTTCAGCTGGTGAGAAACGTACTGAGCTTGAATCCGGCAATGATCCCATTGAATTTTTAAAAAAATTTCGAATTGATGATGACCGGTTGACCATCGAACAGCGGAAAATTCTTTACAACATTACATTAGGCCAGGCGGTGGCGGCATCCAGCTGTGTGCCCGGCATTTTCGAACCCTTACAGATCCGGAATCTTTATGAAGCGGACGGAAAACGCTTGACCATCCGTCTGGTGGACGGCGGTCTGGTGGATAACCAGGGGCTCGCGTCATTGTTTGCCGAAAACTGCACCCACATTATCTGTAGTGACGCGTCGGATATTTTGAAATTTGAGAAACATCCCTCCACCCAATTTCTCAATGTGGCCTTGCGGGCAAACGATATTCTCATGGACCGGATTCGCAGCAAAACATTGAATGAACTCTATAAATACGGTCATGGGCGCTTTGCGATGTTTGACCTGGGGCAATGGGAAACCCGAAATGAAATTTTTCCGGCGGATTCCCCAAAAATTGTCCGGGCGTTAACCCGGATTCGCACCGCCATGGATTCATTCACCGACCGGGAGGCTGACACCCTGATGTACTATGGCTACCAGTTAAGCCGCAGGGTTTTGGAAAGCAACGGATTTGAACTGGTCCCGGATTCGCTGCCGGCCACCCGGAACTGGCGGTTTATGGAAATCCGCGACCGGTTTTTAACCAATGATGAAGGTCGAAAAGATTTGCTTTTTCATTTGGAGGTGGGCTCCCATCAGATGTTTAAGGTTTTTCTGCTAAAGAAAGCCATGCCGTACCTGATCCTGTTGCCTTTTCCCGCTATTTTCACATTGCTGGCATTGTTTCTGATTAGTAAAACGTCGCCCATGATTTTCTGGGGCCTTTTGATCGCTTCCGTCCTGGTGCTGATCTACACGCAAAATGCCAGAATCCTGAAGCTTATGGACAATGTGGCGGTTTTAAGAGGAATCAAACAACGGATACTAAAGACCCTGATCTCCCTTCGCCTGCCCGAACCTTTTTCATATATTATAGCCGTGGCGTCGTGGATTCAACTGACGGTATTTGACCCCCTGTTTCTGCGTTACGGCCGGATCCGGGAAACATCGGGTGAATCGGGATTGCGGCGGCCGAAGCACTGAATTGTCCGGAGGAGACAAGTCGGCGTTTATCGGAATTTTTAAATCGGCCAACATCAGACTTGATTCCATATCCCAGGCCGGTTAAACCAAAAAAGAATGATTAAAAGCGAAACTTTGAATAGTCAGCATCGAATGTCGATGGCGGAAATCGCTTTGGTTTATTTTTTATTTTCGATCAAAGAAAAAACCAATAAAAAATAAGCTCTAATTACTCAGTATTTCGGCTGAATTACCACAACAACGACTGATAACAATTAAAGGAGTATTCATGAATAATTGTCCCTGCGGATCCGGCATTGCCTATGCAGACTGTTGCGAACCGGTAATCAAAGGCGTAACCGCGCCTGAAACGGCGGAAAAACTCATGCGCGCAAGGTACAGCGCCTACGCAAACGTGGAAACGGATTTTTTATTTAGCACCCTTCACCCGGACCACCGCGACGGGTTTGACGAAAAACAGACCCGGGACTGGGCGGCCAAGTCCGATTGGGAAGGATTGGAAATAGTGAATACTGAAAACGGCGGAAAGGATGATGCGAGCGGTACTGTCGAGTTTATCGCGCACTACGCCGTTAAAGATAAAAAAAACAGCCACCATGAAATTGCTTCTTTTATGAAGCATGACGGTGTCTGGTATTTTACGGATGGCGCAGCGCCAGCGGTTAAGCAGTTTGTGCGGGCGGAACCGAAGGTCGGCCGCAACGATCCCTGTCCGTGCAACAGCGGCAAAAAATATAAAAAATGCTGCGGAAAGTAAAGGCGGCAGGAATAGCCAGGTGCATAGCCGGAAATGCCGGACTTTTTTTGCAGCGTAGATTGCAACCGGTGTCTTTTTGAGTGAGGGGCGGCTTTCCCACTATGATTAACGGAATTTCGTCTTATAGAAAATAGTGGAATAAAATCATGTATTTTATTCCACTATTTTCTATTCCTGTATGTAAAAACAACCCCGCTTTTATTGCGCGTTAAAGTCTACGGTATCACTGGCAATAATTTCAAAATGCACTTTGTGATGATCGTACTCGTTTAAAAATAACGGGATCGGTCCATTCTCATCGGCACCCTCATCATCAGATAAATCCGCAATAAAGGGGTAGGCCAGGGTCTGGTCCTTTAATTCCGCCACAATACGAAACCCGGAGCCGGAAAGATTCGGTATCTGGTATGTAATCCGGTCTTCGCCATTGTTAAAGTTATCATCGGATAACAGGGCGTCACCGGCCGGAAGGATAAGATGGTTGATTTCAGGGTTGTTTTTATCAAAGCCGAGGGGAAGAATCCGGTTGTCCTTGATAAAATGGCTGGCCCGTAAAAGTGTGTATGTGACATCCCCTTCAAAGGTTCCCATAATTCCTTCATACACCTGGACCTGTTCCGGCGATGTAATCAGGTCGTAATGCGGTTCGAAAGTATAAGGGGGGAAATCCGCATCCACGCCGAAGATCCGGCCCTCTCCATCAACATCCCCGGAGCTGAAAAGTGGTTCCTGCCCGCCTATTTCATATACGGCAAGATGAATAAAAGCGCGCCTCACAGGTATGCTGGTGGGCAGTTTGTGGCCGGTGTCATTCGTGACCCGGACCGGAACGGTCAGGGTATTCTGCTGCCAGGAAACATTTCCAATTTCGATGCTGCCGGCACCACCGAGATACTTCTGTCCGTCGTCAATGGCGTCGATCAGGTCCGGCAGGCCCCAACCGAGGTCTTTTGAAAGGGAATCGATGATGGAAAGCATCATGGTGTTTTCAGTGTAAAAGGTATGGCGAAGTACGCCGATGCGCTCACGGGTCTGCCTCGGTTTGGATGCGATTTTTGTTCGTCCGGCCTGAGTCATGTGACAGTACTGGCACTGCTTGTTTCCACTAGAATAATCACTTTCCAGCCATTCCAGGTAGGGAGTCTGTTCCGGAAACAGGGTTTCCGGCGTACTGACAATGTTACCGTCTTCATCCACATAATCGGTATGCAGATCATGGC
>JAHECJ010000212.1 GCA_024641805.1 Desulfococcus sp. | reverse complement strand
CACGCCGCAGCCTGAAGATATGTTTATGATTGCGGAAGATTTGCGCTTAAATAACAATGGCAGAAATAAACGGGTTAGCTCCAGCGGTGCCATGAGATTGACCATTACTTCCCGGTTAATGCTTCCTTCCGGGACTTCCTGTGTGAAATCCAGTTCCTGGCAAACACCTGCATTGTTGATTATGATATTAACTTCAGGTAATGCCTTTAATGTGGCTTCGAAAAGGACACAGTAATTCTCTCTCTTACTGAGATCGCAGCCCACGCCCTGAAGGCCGGGAATATGATTTACGGCATTCAGCACCTTGTCGTCGCTGACATCACAGATGAATACTTTATTCCCCAGCTCTACCATTACTTTCGAAAGGGCAAAACCGAGCCCCGAACCTCCGCCCGTTATCAGAATTTCATTTTCTCGAATATTCAAGAAGCACTCTCCCCTTTCAGTTGATCGGTATCGGGTCTTGTTTTTAAAAGCGACTGGATAAACCCCCATTCAAAGCAGTATACCAAGCCGCCATAAACCGCACATCCGATGCCCGGAACAACGATCAGGGCAACCGGGTCGGGCATGGCGATAAACGCCTTGACCGCACTGGCCGTAACAACCAGCCCCAACATATATATTCCCTGCCTGTATAGGGAGCCAAAGTAATCCGACGACGCAAGGTGAATCATCCGGTGAACCCAGGCGGTCATTGCCGGCAGCCATATCAGATTTGCAATCGTAAAGGAAACAACCGCACCGATAATGCCCCATGGGACGCCCGCCACGATTGATCCTGCAACAACTATTATATTAATGATTGCGATTTTTAGTTGAACATCAGCTCTTCCCTGGGAGAGGGCAATATTGCCCGCCAGGATGCTGATTGACTTGAACAGACTGAGAACACACAGTATCCTGATGAGAATGATCGACGACTGCCACTGGCTCCCGACTACGACGTTTACAAACTCAGGTGCGACAACAAAAATACAGCCGACCACCGGAAACGCAGAAAGCGCCACCATGCGCACCATGGCAAGATAGCCGGCCCGAACTTTTACGATATTCGTCTGGATTGCTGAAAATGCCGGAAACATAACTTTCGAAACAATCCAGGAAATATTTCGGACCGGCATCATCATCAACTTGAATGCCAGCGTATAAAACCCCAGTGCTTCCGCGCCCAGTAATTTCCCGATTAATAAAAAATCAATATTGCTCACCACCACATTGCAGATGACGTTGCCACTCATATACAGACTGAAGCTGAAAAGATCCTTTATTTTAGCGGCGGAAAAATAAAATGACGGCTTCCACTGTGTCATGGACCATAAAAGGATCGCGGCAATGCATTTGTATGCAACCAGCTGAATAACAAGGCTCCAGATGCCGAAACCGCATAACGCGCACACGATACCGGCAATCCCCCCAACTGTCCCTGCGGCTATATCGATTCGCGCCAGTAATTTATAATTGAGACGCTTCATATTAATCGCCCGCTGCACAATAACAAATGCATCGAAACCGAAACTGATTGTCAGGACGCTTAAAACAGTCTCCAACTCCGGCTGACCATAAAATGAAGAGACAACCGGCGATAAAACGACCAAAAGCCCCATACAGGCCAAACTGAAAGTGACATTGAGCCAGAATACAGAGCTGCAGTGCTCATCCGAAGCTTCCGGGTGCTGGATGATCGCACTTCCCCATCCCTGGTCATTGAGACTGGCGGCCAAATTTATAAAAACATTTGCCATGGCCACGATACCGAAATCGCTTGGTCGCAGCAGTCGTGCCAGCATCGCGGTAACGATAAACTGGCTCGTAAACTGCACCAACTGGGCCGCTCCGGCCCAGTATACCCCAGAGATGGTTTTCTGGCGAAGGCTCATTTAAATGCCTTGGCCTTTGTAAGAAATTTAAACAGGAACAGCCGTAAAATCCGCATTTTTCTCTGCAGTTCCCCCTTAAGGTATATTTTGAATCCAAGCCGCCGGTATTTAGAATAGAATCTTGTGCCGACAACTGTTATTTTTTCTCTCGGGGTTAATTTCGCGCAGGCTGGTGTTTCCAGCTTATATCCGTAAGATTGCAATTGTCTGCCTGCAATTGTCTCAAACAACTCAATTTCTCTTTGGGTCAGTTCCGAGCGGAATGAACCGATCTGGCGATCAGTAATGGACTGGTATAACAGTGCATTCGAGCTGTACTTTTTATTGAAATAGTTCAGGCGGATACTCGCTGGTACCTGCCCGCCTGATTCGACCGGTTCTTCCCCCAGAAAACGGAATATTCTAGCGAGTTCGTTTTCTGTATCCCGGACAAGGGATTCATAAAAAACCTCGATATAATCGCTTTCGGGCAGATATGCTTTCGCCTGTTGAAATGCAGCGACATGGTTATTCCATAACATTCCGATATCATAAATGTTAAATGGCGCAAACCAGATATTTTTAAGCGATTTAGCGGTATCTCTTCCATCCCGAATCAAATATATAAACTGCGCATCCGGAAATGTTTTTTTTATTTCCTTTATATAATAAACGTGTGAGGGGGTTTTGTCTCCCCAGCGAGACTTACCTTCTCGCTCGGCAAAAAGCGTGAAAAGCCGGTCAACACATCCGCTAAACGATTTTTCGCGCACGCCTCGACAGAAATCATCGCATGAAACGCAAATTTGCCACTCCCGTATCCAGGCATCATTTAATATGTCCCGGGCCAGTTTTCTGAAGTTTTTATCAATACCGAGCGGGCCGTACATTGGCAGTAAAGGATAAAATCTTGTGAATATATGGCTTTCGAGGGGAATCGCAATCTGTGGATGAGCGTCCAGCAAGAGCAGCAAGAGTGAAGTACCGGATCGTGCGCACCCGATAATAAAAAAAGGGGTATTATTTTTTCGCCTCATGTTCAAGCTGTTGTGGTCCATATTCTAATAAAAAGTCCAGAAGTTCGTCACACAAGATCAGTGCCCGGCCGTTATGATAAGGTGTTTTCCAGTTACTCGCCTTGACTCCGCATGCCGCGCCGAGTTCATTAATCCGTTCAAACCATTCTCCCCCGTGCCAGTCAATTTGATGCGTTGTAATCCATGTTAAGGTTTTTGCAAAGCAATTAATATATACCGACATTCCGGTTAGTTGATAGAGCTTCAGCGTGCAAAGCAGTGCTTCCGCCTGTGGCCACCATACCTTATGGCGTGCGTTTGCCTTTTTATTGAACGGGCCATGATCATAAAGACCACCGTTTTTATGATCATGACCGTAGCGCAGAACATAACAGAACCTTTCATGCGCGTTTTGCAAAAATTTTGTCAGCGGGAGATCGAGCGCAGCATGTGCGTCGATTTCCAGCCAGATGGTTTCAAGTTCATGCCCGTAGTTTACACGTTGTGAATATGGTTCACCGCACGGTCGCCAATCCTGTTTGAAATAACTTACGGACACCGGAACAGCCCCGCCGCCGGCCATACCGTTTATGACATTCAGCAATTGCTGAATATTTCTGCTTACCGACGGGCCTGGCAAAATTTTGTTATACAGTAACAGCGCTTCGAGTAAATGGATATGCGTGTTGAAGGTTTTCATGTCCGGCTGAGCATCCCCGTATAATGTAACGGTTCCGGTTAAGGTGCTCCAATCACGATCTACACATTCCAGGTATCCGCCATAGATTCTGTCGCGCAGGTGCTCTGTCAAAAGTGTATACGCCTGGCGCGCAAATTCTGTTGCTTCTTCATGCTCAAAGGTTCGCGCATATTCGCCGAGCGCATAGATGCCGAAAGACTGGGCGAGCGCATGCTTGAAGGGACCTGTAACGTTCCTGCCCGTGTGATCGACTTCCCAGAAAAAGCCGCCATGCTTGGGGTCCCACAGGTGATCCATCATAAAAGCATACCCATGATGGGCGGCTAAAACCAAATGGGAATTCGCAAACCGTGTTCGGGATGCACGGGCAAAAAACCAGAGCATGCGCGCTTGTCCGACCATGGTTCTATTTGCGGCGCCGCCAGGCACTCCCTGTAGGGAATGGTTCAGCGTGAATCCGCCATTTTCTGAATCAACGGTTTTTTGAAGCCAAAAAGGGATAACATTGTCAGTTAAAATACGGCCGATGATCTCCCGGTATTCTTTGAGGCAATGCTCTTTAGATTCGAACATCTTGTGCGGATTATGGCACAGAAATGTATCGACTCTATTCTTAAAATGTATCAGTGCTTTCTTATATATAGTACCCTGCATATCATCAACATACACAATCTATATAACATTAGATATACCGAAGCTGCTACAGAAAGCCTAAACTCCCTATGTCAGAATTAATGGGCGAGTTATTTCTTGCCCGTTGAAGGGTGTGGTGAATATATTATTCTTTTTAAGAATAAGTGCCCAGAGTTTTATGATGTATTTTGCTCATACAGAAAGAATTGTGCGCCAGCATGAAGATCTTTCCAGCTTTGCTCTAAGGCGATTACCTTGTACCATTTCCTTCTTTGTAAATAAATGCTTTTAACAAAAAGCATGGAAAATCTTTCAGGGTTTATGTCAATTAATTTACAATTAAAACAAAATTTTAGGCAACGGTTAAATCGAAAATTTATCCAATTCCCTAACCAGTATCCTGATCATTTTCATCACTTTTTGTGGTGGTCCCCATAAATCAGACAATGTCCTAATCTCTATCTTCTAACTGCAAAAGGAGTATGTGTACTTGGAAAGGGGATAGTTATTCTGACATGCCTACGCAATTAAAATAGCAATTTAATGCCACAGGCAAAAAATCCCCCCATGTCTCAGTATCCCCAAAAAAGATTCTTGTCAAAACCAGGACGTATATGAGCAATTCCAACCGTATCGATATGACTATTTCTACTTATCCAAAGCGACATAGCTGTGTTCGCAGAATGCTGAGAGTCTGGGAATGGAGTATTCATTGATAAAAAATCGTACCGCTCTTAAAAATACATGAGATTTTTTAAGAGCGGCTCCGATTCTTTGAGATAGAATTCCTTCAATGTTTCCAAGGACCTTCTTTGATATAAGGGCTTGACATTAAATGTTTTTCGCCTGCTAAGCGAGTGTGTGGCGAAAGTTGCACCCAGGGTTCGAATCCCTGTCTCTCCGCCAGTTTCATGCAAAGAGCCGGTTCCCATATTATGGAAACCGGCTCTTTGCTTTTGGGT
>JAHECJ010000211.1 GCA_024641805.1 Desulfococcus sp. | reverse complement strand
ATGGGCAATCCCGCCGGCGAGGGTTCCGATGGCCTCCATCTTCTGAGCCTGCCGCAGTTGTTCTTCCAGTCGTCGGTTTTCCTCCTGCTGTTTTTTCCGTTCATCGATGTTATGGAGTACGACCGTCGCGCCCTTGGGATGCCCATCCTCATAAATGTAATGGGCGTTTAAAAGAACCCAAATCTTCTTTCCTTCTTTGGTAATGACTTGGTACTCCACTGAATCAGGTATCTCGTCCCCCTTAAAAATGCTCTCCAGGCGGGAGATAAATATCTTTTGGCTTTCCCGTGTCATTAATTCATAAACACTCATCGACAAAAGTTCATCCCGGGAATAGCCCGTGTATTCACATAACACGTCATTGACACTGGTCAATTTCCCCTTGATAAAATCGATTTCATAAATACCGGTCGGCGCATGATTAACGAGCTGTCGATACTTTTCATGGCTTTCTTTCAAGGCTCTTTCCGCATTCTTGCGGACGGTCATGTCCCTGATGATACCCCGAAATCCCTTTGGCGTTCCTTTTTCATCACAAATCAACGAAACCGAAGCCTCTATCTGGCATTTTTCACCGTTACTTTTGATAATTTCCCATTCAAACGCTTTAGACGGCTCCCGGGTCGTGAAGACTTGATTAAACGTTTTGTAGACTTTATCAAAATTTATTTTTTCGATTAGCGCCCGGTGATTCATGCCCATCAGGTCAACCCTGGCGTACCCAAGAATATTACACAGAGAATCATTGAAAAATATAAAATTTCCGGCCTCATCCACCTCATAGTAGCCGTCTTCAATATGGTCTAAAATAGAGCGGTATCTCTCCTCGCTTTTCGTAAGAGCCAGGTCGGACTTATCCAGGAGAAAAGTAATTTTGAGAAAAGAAAAGGATAAAACCGGAGCGATTACCAAGGGGATTATGATACTTCGGGTAATACCGATGATGGAAAAATCTCCAAAAAGGAATGCGATCATCGTATATAAAACGACCGAAAATAAAATTGCGATAACGGTGATTGCCATCACCGCTTTTACGAGACCAAGTTTTCTCATCCACTCCCGGACCATTGCTTGTTCCCCTGATCTATATCCTAAAAATATTTCTAAAAAAATCTTTGAGAAATACTGAATCTTTCATTGTTGTTTTATACACAATACCAAACACATTAAATCATTTAAACAGATTTCATCCTTGCCGATTTGTAAAAGTCCGGATCAGGGGGCCGAGCGTCAACCCCTGCACCAGAATCGAAAACACGACAATCACGTATGTAAATGTCAAGATGGCATCGCGGGGTGCTTCGGCCGGCAAGGACAGGGCCAATGCAACGGATATTCCTCCGCGCAATCCGCCCCAGGTCATAATTTTAATAACATGGGGTGAAAATTTGCTATTAAAACTAAGCACCACCACCGGTATGGCAACCGATATCCACCGGGCCGAAAGGACAATCGGAATCATTGCCAAAGATTCCCAGAGTGTATAAGAATGAAAAGGAACCACCAAAATTTCCAGTCCGAGAAGAACAAACAAAACGGCATTTAAAATTTCATCCAGCAATTCCCAAAAATTATCCAGATGCTCTCTGGTTTTGTCTGACATTCCCAGCATCCTGCCCTGATTTCCTATCAGCAAACCGGCAACCACGATGGCAATCGGAGCTGACAGATGCATCGCACTGGCAAGAGAATAGCCCCCCATTACGAGTCCCAGGGTCAGTAAAACCTCGACCTGATAATTATCCACCCCTTTGAGCATCAGGAAGGTAACATAGCCGGCAGCAAATCCAAAAACCGCTCCCCCGACTGCCTCCTGAAAAAATAAAACCGCGGCACCCGACAGGCTGACTTCCTGCCCGCCGGCGGCAATCTGGGAAAGAATCAGAAAAACCACAACGCCCACACCATCATTAAACAAAGATTCCCCGGAAATTTTTGTTTCAAGAGACTTGGGCGCACCGGCGGTTTTTAAAATTGACAAAACAGAAATCGGATCCGTGGGTGAAATCAGAGCACCGAAAAGCAGGCAGTAAATGAGAGGCATGCCGGTTCCGACCACACCGAGAACGCAGTAGGTGGTTCCCCCGATAATCACGGTTGAGACGATGACCCCGAAGACCGCCAGAAATGCAATGACATATTTCTGCTTGACCAGATCATTGATATTGATATGCAGCGCTCCTGCAAAAAGGAGAAAGCTAAGCATCCCATGCATCAACGTCTGATCAAAATCTATGGTTCGGAGCATCTCGCCGGCCAACTCATCAAACGGAATCCCCATCTTCCCTAAAAGCAAAATGCCTATGGAGATCACCAGTGAAATCAGCATCAACCCAATGGTAGTCGGCAGATTGAAAAACCGATGGTTTATATAGGCAAATACACCCGCAAGGGTCACTACACCGGAGGTCACATTCAACGCATCCATTTACTGGGAATCCTTCAAGAAAATAAGCAACCGAAAAACTGCCGGAGAATATGTAATTCGTGCCAAGTCTGTTGACTGTTCAAAAACAATAAGTTATTATAAATTCAAATTGATTGTTCAAATTTCCGAATTCTTTAATATCCTTTAAGGACGGATCCTTCTTTTCATTGTATTTTCATAAAACTTTATTGGATTCATTGTATGGCATCACACCAAGAAAATAAAGACATTGCAATCGGACAGTTGAAAAACATTTCAAGCTGGGTTTCTTCGGTTCAAGATCTCAATCAGCTGCTTGAACTTATAATGCACCAGGGAACCCGCATCATGCGGGCACAGGCCAGTTCCCTTGTTTTACTGGACCAGAAAACACAAAAGCTTTATTTCAAAGTCACCACCGGCTCCCAGAAAGATAAAATGAAAAACTTTGAAATCAACCTTGGCCAGGGGATTATCGGTCATGTGGCCGAAACCGGTGAACCGCTTTTAATCGAGGATGTTACGCAGGATCAACGATGGTATCGAAACATCAGTGATGAAATCGGATTCAAAACCAAATCCATCCTCTGCGTCCCCATGAAAGTCAATGACAAAGTCATCGGCGCCATCGAATTCATAAACAAGGCAGGGGGAGAAGCCTTTCAAAAAAGCGACCTGGAACTGCTCAATGTTTTTGCCGGCGCCGCGGCGCTGGCCATTGCCAATGCCAAAAAATTTCAAATCGCGGAACGTGAAAACAAGGGACTCAAGCAGGCCCTTGGACTCAGTCACCCGATTATTGGCGAGAGCAAGGACATTAAGGAAGTCGTGGCAGACGCACTCAAGGTCGCGGATTCTAAAGCCAGCACGCTCATTCTGGGGGAAAGCGGGACCGGCAAGGAACTTCTGGCCCGACTGATTCACCAGGCGAGTTCCAGGAAAGAGCGGTATATGGTCACGCTGAATTGTGCGGCGGTTCCGGAAACGCTGCTGGAAGATGAATTGTTCGGCCACGAAAAGGGATCATTTACCGGTGCCAGTGAACGAAAAATCGGAAAACTGGAACTGGCGGACGGCAGTACCTTATTCCTTGATGAAATCGGAGAGATGAGTCCGGCCATGCAGGCGAAAGTGCTTCGCGTATTGCAGGATGGCATTTTCTACCGCGTCGGAGGAAACACGCCGATTTCCGTTGACATTCGAATCATTGCTGCCACCAACCAGAATATTCCCGAAGGGATTTCCAAAGGAGAATTCAGGGAAGATCTCTACTATCGGTTAAATGTTGTTGAACTCCATATGCCTCCGCTTCGTGAACGCAAAAAAGATATCCCGCTCATTGTACGTCATTTTGTGGATATGTTTCAAAAAGAAAAAGGACATTTTCAGATAGAAGTCTCTCCGGCCGCTTTGGATGTTATGACGAAATATGACTGGCCGGGAAATGTTCGGGAACTTCGCAATGCCATCGAACGGGCAGTCGTTATGGGCAATGGCCGGGAGATTCTGCCCGAGGATCTGCCGATGCTGAATACCCAGTCAAGCATTGAAAGCATTGAATTCGGCCATACTCCCCAGGAAGCAGTGGATGACTTTAAAAAGAAATTTATCCTGCTAAATCTTGAGCATACCAGTGGCAACCAGAGCAAAGCCGCCGCAGTCATGGGGATTCAGCGAACCTACCTTTCCCGCCTGATTGCCAAATACCAGATTAAAAAATAACACCGGTGCAGGAATTCATCTTTCCCGGGCCGGTGTTATACTTTTCCATATCTGTGTGCACAAAATATCACTATTTCCCCTCCCCGGAATGTTGTTATTTTATACACATTTCATTTATCCCATTCTTTTTACATTTTTCATTGCCCGTCCAGACATGCCCCGATTCATATTCCCATCATCCGGAACTGACATCATAATAATTTGATTTTAATCAAAATTTTAGATTTTTAAACAAATTGATGCGAATAAATATCGGCTACCAACAGCATCAGTAGCAGCAGCTGCGCATATAAAATCCCTTCCCTGTTTCCGGAAATATCATTATTGGCATTTCTTTTGCTATATAGTTAAGCAAGTCGCAACCGACTTCGAATGAACCTGAACTGGAAAGGACGAGACGCAAATGAGAGAAAATGTTCTTTACCTGAATTTAATAAAATTTTTGACAATGGCGTTTGTCCTGGGTTTTACTGCTTACCTGGCAAAGGCGAATGAAGTAATATTAGATATTGACCCTTTTCCTGCCTGTATCGAATGCATGCCCGAAACCGCTGACATGCCTCCCCAAAATCTGACTCCGGAAAACATGCCGGGTCAATCCCTACAATCCGATAATCTGCCGAAAATCAGCCTGGGGAACGGGGTGATTTCAATGGCGGTATTAAATCCCGACCTCACCGACTTTGATTCTGTGCGCCTCGCTGTTGTTGAAATTGCCGACCTGGAAATAGCTGCTGAATATTCGAGTTACGCGCTCAAAGACATTAACCATGATGACAAAACGGATTTGGTATTTTATTTTTCCACCCGGGATTTAATACCGTCACACCCTGAAGCAGATACTATCGCCCACGATGCCTGCTTATTCGTGGATATCCTGAACACAAACCAGACGATCAGCAATTACAGCCTTTGTGAGAATGCATTCTTCGTAGCACAGGGCGAAATATAAAAATAAAAGCGAAAATGGCAAACCATCTTCACAAAACAGCAGACTCCCTGATCCCTAAAAGAGTAACGCCCGAAACCGCAAAAGGGGTT
>JAHECJ010000210.1 GCA_024641805.1 Desulfococcus sp. | reverse complement strand
CATCGCTAAAATCCCCGCAAAAGATTCACCTCCGGAACATCTCCAGACACTGGTCAACCCGCTTTCACCAGTCATTTCACAACACCCCGAACCTCAATTAACTGATGCTGGAAACTCAGTCACGTTTTCCATCTCCGTTTCAGGGGATTCCCCGTTATCATTTCAGTGGATGAAAAACGGTGAAAATATTGATAGAGCGACTTCTGACAGCTACACCATTGCCTCGGTTTCTCAAAACGACGAGGGTTTTTTTTCCTGCAGGGTCATAAACGATGCAGGCACTGCCGTATCCGATGAAGCGGAACTTTATGTAATGTACCCGCCCCGGATAACAAACAACCCCCAACCGCAATCAAAAAAGAACGGAGAATCAGCTGCGTTTTCGGTCACCGCTTCCGGCTCTCCCCCATTATCCTTTCAGTGGAAAAAAGACAGCATTGATATCCCAGGGGCAACCTCCGACATTTATAAGATAGCGTCAGTTCAAAAAGATCACGAAGGAGCCTACACATGCGCGATTCGCAATGAATCCTCTGAAGTTATTTCTCAGGCCGCCGGGCTGACTGTATTCGAACCGAACCCGGAAATCATTCCCCAGACCCCTGATTCTGAAGATATTGCCGGCCCCGCATCAGAGCAATCCAAGCCGAAAGCAGGTTCCCCTTTATCGGAAAGTCATACCGTTCTTCCCACTTCCGTTAACGATTCGCGGTTGCCGTCAGACACTGTCGAAGCAACTGATTCAATTGATCATAAATTAAACCCACAGCCGTCAGTTGTTATCAGACATCTCTCCATGATTTCACCGTCCGGCCAGGGGCTCTATGTGCACAATGGCAATGTCCTGACATTCAAGGGCACTGCATCCCCTCATACCATCCTGGTTTCAGCCCGCCTTGAGGATAATCGCTCTCACTTTATCCGGGATGTCAGCAAGGGGATTCAGATTACACCGGATACCGGCGAGATCAGCGGCTCCGCGTTCGTAGGATCCTTTCGCGGAGCTGACGCCATTCTCCTCAGGATGGTAGTTCAGACATCAAAAGGCAATCAGTCGGCTGAATGCACTTCCAACACTCTTTTAGTGGATAAAGCGCCACCGCAAATTCAGATCACCGAACCGAAAAACCGCTCTTATTTCAACTCTTCACCGATTCAGATTCATGGCATTGCGTCTGACAATCTGTCCGGCATTGCACGGGTGGAAATCAGCATTGACGGCGGTTCGACCTATCGCCGGGTCGATTCATTTAAAGACGGTAAATGGGAATATTCCTTTTCACCGCCGGCTCCGAATTCCGAATATGCCATAATCGCCCGTTCAACAGATGTTGTCGGTCTCGCAGCGATCTCTGATGATTTAACGATCCGTTATAATTCGCCTGCCCCGCGCATCGCCTCTTCCCCAGCAATCCAGAAAATCGCTAAAACCGACCCCAGGAATATCAAAGATTATCCCAGTAGGAATGCAGGCAAATCCGATGATAACGGAGGAATCAGTACTTACCGGATCATAAATATCAAAAGCAGCCGATTCCAGCCGACCGAATTATTTTCATTAAAAGACGATATGGCCATTATTGTCAAAGGGTATGGCGGCAATGTCGTTACCATAAAAATAATGACCTCTTCCGGAAAAACGGTTTTTGAATTAACGGATTATATTCCCGAGAACAAATATAAAATGTGGAAATGGAAACTCTCACAAACCGGAATATTCCAGGCGGCTTTGTTTGTCGATGGCAATCAAAAAGATGATGTATATTTTAAAATTATTCAATAACCGTTCCTAACCATAAAAAAAGCAAATCGGACGCAAACTGTTTTGGACGTTTCATGACAACTCAATTTTCTATTACGGAAGTGACAAATAAAATGACCCCGATCAAACAATTCCCGTTTACTCCGATTCTGGGCTGGTCTGCATCCCGGTATGACACCTTTAAGACATGCAGGAGACGGTATTATTATACCTACTACGCCAAATTTGATCCCGAGCATTCTGCGGAAAAAATTAACCGTCTCAAACAGATGACCTCCATTCCCCTTGAAATCGGGAACATTGTCCATGACATTATCAAGGTTCTTTTGGAAAGACTCCAAAAAACCGAGCAACAGATTGATGCAGCCAGATTCTATGATTATGCCCGCAAAATCACCGGACAATACTGCCAAAAAACCTTTTCTGAAATTTACTACAAAGAGATTGACCGGCTGGACATTGATGATATTTATGAAAATATCCGGCTGAGCCTGAGCAATCTGATGAACAGCCAACGGTTCATGTGGGTGGTCAGAAATGCAATAACCAATAAGGACCAGTGGGTCATCGAGCCGCCCGGCTTTGGCCAGACCGTCATTAACGGATTAAAAGCCTACTGCAAAGTCGATTTTCTGTTTCCTGTCGACGATGTGCTTTATATTATGGATTGGAAAACCGGCAAGATTGACAACCATAAGCATCACAAACAGATGCTCGGATACACTGCCTGGGCCGCGTTCCACTTTGACCGTGATCCGGAAAAAATACAGCCCATCATCGCCTACCTGAAACCGGATTATAGCGAGGACACCTTACATATCAGCCGGCCGGATATCGACGGATTTGAAAACACCGTCAGCACAGAAACAAATGAAATGTATGAGTTCTGCTATGACATTGCAGAAAACATCCCGAAAGGAAAAGACCAGTTTGAAAAAACAGCCATCGCCGTATTTTGCGATTACTGCAATTTCAGAGAACTTTGCAGGTAAAAAACAGACCTCGGTTCGGGACATTTTTTAAAGCAGTCCAAGCATATTGCTCCGACATTATGAAGAAGAATCAGATGATGCTGTTAAAAAGTATCTCCCGCAGAAATTTTCTCTTAAGCACCTCTCTTGCTTTTGGATCGTTGGCGACTGGCGGACTGACCGGATGTGCGAAACTTATGATGGAAACCGGAAATAGAATGTTGCGGGTGCCATCAGGCCAAAACATCTCCTCGGCCGCATCCCTTCTTATGCCGCCAACGCCGGCTCAACTGGCAGCCTATCCCCTGTTTTCATGGGATCGCGTCCCTGTTGCCGCTCATCTTGGAAAAGCCAGCGCTGATTTTTCAGGTGATGAACTTCAATTTCTGGCGGATCGTTTTCCACTGGTCACCATAGAAAAAATGCAGGGGACGGGTTTGTATCATGCTGCAGAACCTGGCATGTATAAAGCTTTGCAACAGTTGAAAGCCCGTAACCCCCGCCTGAAAGTTCTGTTTTACTGGAACGGCCTGGTTGCATATCGGTTTTACAGGGCATATGAAACTTTCCAGGCGCATCCCACCTGGGCGTTAAAAAATATTGACGGGACATACGCCCTGATACGTCGCAAAGAAACTATCTACGATCTGTCCAACCCGGATTGCCTGGACTGGTGGATCCGCATCGCATCCGAAGCCGTCAATCAACATGGATTTGACGGGATTTTTATTGATGCGGTCATCACCTTGTTTAATCAGGCCCCGGAAAAACGCCGGCAATGGGGGAGCAGAAAATATAATGATATGGAAGCCGGGATGCGCCAGTTATTGAAGCGAACCCTCGATAATATTGGTGATGACAAACTTCTGATATTCAATGGACTGCGCGCTGATTCAATGATCTGGGAAGATTGCGGACTCTCTCTTTTACAGGGAATGTCCGGAGCCATGGTGGAGCATTTCGGTTTTTTCAGTGCACTTAATCCGGATGGGTCCATCAATAAACACCGGATGGCCGGCGACATCGCAACAATTCAGGCGGCCGGAAGACGAGGGAGGATACTGGTAGTCAAGGGATGGCCGGGTTTCAGCTGGGAAGATCGCGCTTCCCGGTCCAATGAAAAAAATGCAGCCATTGCCCGCGACGCAATCAAATTCCCGCTGGCATGTTTCCTGATAGCGGCAGAGCCTTATTCCTACTTTGTTTACAGCTGGGGATATACCGATGCCGACGGGACGTTCATCCCCTATCCCGAGTTCGAGAAACCTTTAGGACCTCCCAAAGGCCCGGCGGTCAGGGATGGTTGGATTTATACCCGCGAGTTCGCGCACGCCGGTGTTCAGGTCGATCTCGAATTATCACAGGCAAGAATTGACTGGTTGCCGTGAAATATAATCATCAGTTACGCCCCGGTATTGATTCTGCTGCATTTGGAAAACATTTTTGATAAATCCAGATTGTCATCATATTCGACAATCGAATATTCGGTGGCAATTACTTTCAACGGATCGATGAAAACAGACCGGTCCGCCTTGTTGAGAAAATTCCATTCCAGGCGGTTGACCGGCGGCAGCAGGTGCGGTTTTGCAAGGGAGATGTGCAAATGGGGCAAGAGAGCTTTGGGCCGGTTCTCAAAACCGGAGATCCGGGCAAATATTTCCCCGGCCTTTACTTCATCCCCGATTTTCAGGTTGTTGTCGGGATTCAGATGTCCGTATAGCGAAAGCAATGACAATTCATTGTCATCCGGAAAAGAGTGACGGGTGATAACCGTTTTGCCCAGAAAATCATCGGTCACATGTTCGACCCGCCCATCATAGAGCATGGGAACCGCAATGGTTTCGTCCAGCCGGTAATTTTCATTCCGCGAGCTGACGAAAAAACACAGATCCAGTCCTTCGTGCGAAGAACCGCGAAATCCTTTGGTCCCCCACCACTTTTTTGTTGATCCGAACAGCATTCCCTGAAAAAAAATAAACCGGTTGAAATCACACGCATCCAGTTTATTGGACCGAGTGAGGTGCGTCACAAATTTTGATTTTGGAAGAAGATTCATTTCCGGATAAAAGACTGATAGCGATCGGCTTCCTTCTGGTTCCCCATCGCGTCGTATAATTCATAAATGCGTTGATAATATGGGACTTTATTGTCCGGGTCTTCCTGCAGCAAGGACAAATAAATTTCTACGAGACGTGAAGATCTTTCCCCGCAGGCAAAACAGAGTTCCGCATATCGCTGCTGGAGAAACGGGTCAGGTCTGACGCCGCATTTCGTGCAGCCGTTTAGAATCCGTCCGTAAATATCCCGGGCCTTCTCCAGCTTTCCCATGGCCTCATAGGTTTTGGCCAAAGACCGGGTAATGATTTCATTTTGTCCGAAATTGTTTTCGCACTCGAGGAACAAGGCCTCAGCGTCCTCATATTGGTTCATATGGTAGTAAGT
>JAHECJ010000209.1 GCA_024641805.1 Desulfococcus sp. | reverse complement strand
CAGCAGCCATTTTCCCATGGCCGGTATTTCCGAGTAATTGCCGACCGGGCCGACCAAGTCCAATCCCGGTCCGATATTTCCAATAGATGCCGCCACCGCCGATATGGATGTGATGATATCAACCCCCATTCCGGCCAGCAGCACGGAACAGAGTGCGAATATCCCCAGATACAGCGCTAAAAAACCGAGGATACTTCGAATCACATCATCTGAAACGGTTTTTCCGCCGATCTTTACAGTGGTCACCGCGTGGGGGTGAAGCAGGTTGAAGAGTTCTTTGTAGCAGTATTTGAAACAGCACATGACCCGCATGCATTTCATCCCGCCGCCGGTTGAACCGGCGGACGCGCCGAGAAACATGCACAACAGCAGAATCATTTTTGACATGGCCGGCCATTGGTTATAATCAGCAGTGGCAAACCCAGTGGTCGTCACGATGGAAATTACCTGAAACGAACCGAACCGGATGGCCTCGCCGATATGCTGATACACGGATCCATAGATATCGAAACTGACGACAAGTGTCAGGCCAACCACGACGGCCAGAAAAAACCGGCATTCAGAATCCTTCCAGAATGCCAGTGAGTTGCCTTTAATAAACTGATAATGAAGTGAAAAATTGATTCCGGCCAGCACCATGAAAATCATCACCACAATATCTAAATACACACTGTTGTAGTGGGCCATGGAAAGGTTTTTGGTGGAAAACCCGCCGGTGGGCATTGTGGTCATTGTATGACACAAAGAATCATAAAACCCCATGCCGCCGATCAGCAGCATCAATAATTCCGCCAAAGAGATGAGCGCATAGACTTTCCACAGCACCTTGGCGGTATCGCTGATGCGGGGTTTGAGTTTATCCGGCACCGGACTCGGCACTTCCGCCTTGTAGAGCTGCATCCCGCCGACGCCCAGAAACGGCAAGATAGCCACGGATAAAACAATAATCCCCATGCCGCCCAGCCACTGGATCAGGCTCCGCCAAAGAAGAATTCCTTTGGGAACTGACTCGATATCCGTCATCACCGATGCCCCGGTTGTGCTAAACCCGGAAACGGATTCAAAAAACGCATCCACAAAAATATCAAACACACCATTCCAGTAAAACGGCAATGCGGCAAAAAGGCCCACCGCCGTCCATCCGATGGCAACAATCGCCATCCCCTCACGCTGGCTGAGATATTCGGTTTTCGGCCCCCGAAAACATAGATATAATATTGCACCGGCTGCCATGGTAATCCCCATGGACTTCATGAGCGGCATCACGCTCTGGTCGTTAAAATACATCCCGAACAAAAGAGGAATCACCATTAATATGCCCAGAAAAAAAGTCAGGATCCCGACCAGATAAAAAACATAGTTCCAGCGCATTTAAAAGAACTCCATTTTCACGGTGAGAATTTTTTCGATCTTGGAAATTACCTGACGTTTGGCAAAAATAATAATCCGGTCATTGGGCCGGATAATGCTGTCGCCCGACGGGATCTCAATTTCGTTATCCCGGATAATCCCGATGACCAGCGCGCCTTTCGGAATCGCCGTGCGTTTTAATGGTTTCCCTACGATATCGGATGTTTCCAGAGCTATAGCTTCCAGGACTTCGGCCTGTTCGTCGGTCATGGTCCGGGCGGAAAGCACTTTCCCTCTGCGGATATGCTGAAGAATCGTATTAATGGCTGACAGGCGGGGATTGACCACCTGTTCGAGGCCAATGGTTGACATGAGGGAAAAATAGCCGAACTTGCTCAGCTTGGTAATTGTTTTGCGCGTGCCCATTTTTTTGGCAAGCAAGGATACCAGGATATTGGTTTCCTCATCGTCCGTCAGGGTCACCACGACATCCATATCCTGGATATTTTCTTCCTGAAGCAGGCTCTGGTCTGACCCGTCTCCCTGGATGACCAGCACCTTGTTCATCTGTTCAACGATTTCAGAGCACCGCGCCGGAGACCGTTCAATTAGTTTCGTATAAATTGATTGCCGTTCGAGCGCTTTTGCCAGCCGTAATCCGATTCGCCCCCCACCCACAATCATTGCCCGGTTAATAGGTTTTTCCTGTTTGTTAAATGCCTTTAAAATATTACCGAGCCCGCTTTCTTCACTGATAAAATAGATCAGATCGCCAGGATACAGTCGGTCATCCCCACGGGGGATGATTGTTTCCCCTTCCCGGACCACCGCCGCCACCAGGGTCCGCGCGCCTATTTTATCCGACAAATCCGAAAGCCGCACACCTGCGAGGCGGGCACCTTTGTCCATGAGGATGCCGACCAGCTTCAATCGGCCGTCGGCAAATTCGCCCACATCCACCGCACCGGGCACGCTCATAAACCGCTCAATAGTTTTGACCACCTCGATTTCAGGATTGATCACCGTATCGATATGGGGCGGCGCATCCTGAAATATTTGATGATATGCATCATAATCCTTTTTCCGGATTCTGGCCAGTTTCTTGGTCGCCGGAGAAATCGTGTCCGCCATCAGACAGGCAACGAGGTTTGTTTCATCACTGTCTGTCACCGCCAGCAAAATCTCCGCTTCCTTGATTCCGGCTTCCTCCAGGGTCAGAGGGCTGCTGCCGGACCCGACGATGACATCCACATCAATCTTTTCCGATACCTGACTGATCGCTTCCGGATCCGTATCAATGACCACCACATCCTTGTTCTCATAAGCCAGCCGGCTGGCAATGTGAAAGCCGACCTGACCGGCGCCAACGATTATGATCTTCAACAAGCTCTCCTTTTGACGGATTCTTAAACGCTGTTTGACGCAACAGCGAGCCGCTGCATCAAAATAACGACTTCCATAGACGGCCGGATTTTATTCCCCGGCGATAGGCATGTCCCACTTGCCGGGAAAGAATCCCATGGAACCGGTACCTGGTTAATTTGCAATTCGATGAAACACTTTTCCCTGCAGCCGGCTCTTTAGACGGGTAAACCGCTGCTGGGTCTTATCATTATTAACTGCGATTGCCAGCGCTTTTTTGGTACCCACTAAAATGACCAGCCGCCGCCCACGGGTGACGGCTGTATAAATCAGGTTCCGCTGCAGAAGCATATAATGCTGGACCAACACCGGAATAATGACTGCCGGGTATTCGGATCCCTGGGATTTATGAACGGACACGGCATATGCCAGCACGACCTCATCGAGTTCAGTAAAATCATATGCGATCCTTCGGCCCTCAAACTCAATCAGGACTTCCCGAGTCTCGTGATTGATATCCATCACGCGTCCGATATCACCGTTAAAAACATTTTTATCATAATTGTTACGGATCTGCATCACCTTGTCATGAAAATGAAAGGTTGTATTGCCGTATACAATGCTGTCTTTTTGAGGATTCAGGCGGTTCTGAAGTTCTTTATTCAAATTGGCCGTCCCGACCTGACCTTTGTGCATCGGAGAAAGAACCTGGATATCGTCGATCCGGTCAAAACCGAATTTTTTGGGTATCCGGTTTTCAGCCAGTTCAAGAATAATTTCAAGCACGCGTTCCGGTGACTCCTGCTCAATAAAATAAAAATCCGTGTTCTCGTCAGTTTCAGCATCCGTTTTCGGCAAAAAGCCGTTATTGATCCGGTGCGCGTTCACGATAATCTGACTTTGACTTGCCTGACGGAATATCTCATTCAGGCGGACAACCGGAATCACATGGGAGGCAATAATATCCCCCAGAATATTGCCGGCGCCGACGGACGGCAGCTGGTTGACATCGCCCACCAGAATCAGCGTTGCTGCCGGCGGAACCGCTTTGAGCAGGTGGTGCATCAACACCGTATCGATCATGGAGGCTTCATCAACAATCAGCAAGTCACAATCCAGAGGATCTTTTTCATTTTTCTGAAAACCGCCGCTGTGAAAATTAAATGAAAGCATCCGATGAATGGTGGTCGCCGGAAATCCGGTGGTTTCACTCATCTGCTTGGCAGCCCGGCCGGTGGGCGCGGCCAGAAGAATCTTCACGTGCAATTGCTTATAGATTTTCAAAACCGCCTGAATGATGGTTGTTTTTCCCGTTCCTGGACCGCCGGTAATGACCATGAGCTTGCTTTCAACGGCAGACGAAATGGCTTTTTTCTGATTTTCCGCCAGACTGAATTCGAGCTGCTCCTGCACCCATTTAACCGCCTGCCTTGAATCGACCGCGCGGCTTGCCTTTGGGGTCGCCATCAGACACTTCAGCATATAAGATATGCCGGTTTCACAAAAATGGTATCGGGCCAGATATACGCCCCGGTCTTCCTCATGGTTTTCGGACAGAGAATCCTCTTCTGTTTCTATGACAATTTGTTTGTCCGAAGCCACCCGCGCCAGTTCGTCGGCAACCAGATTCCCGTCGACTTCAAGGATTTCAGAGCATTTTTCAATTAGTTTCGGATACGGATAATACACATGGCCATCACCGGAGAGTTCATTTAAGACATAGAGAATTCCGGCCCGGATGCGAAGGGGAGAATCTTTTGAAAAACCAAGCTGGGCGGCGATCTTGTCGGCGGTTATAAATCCGATGCCGAAGATATCGGTGGCCATCTGATAGGGATTTTCAGTGACCACCGTTATGGAACGGTCTCCATACTGCTTGAATATTTTGGTGGCATAACCGGTACTGACCTGGTGTGACTGCAAAAACATCATTACGGACCGGATTTCTTTCTGCTCATCCCATGCGGCCCGAATCATTCCAATCCGTTTCTCTCCGATTCCATCGATTTCGGTCAGCCGGGTGATTTTATTTTCTATGATATCCAGTGTTTTTTTGCCAAACCGGCTGACAATGCGTTCAGCCATCACCGGCCCGATGCCTTTAATCAAACCGGACCCTAAATACTTTTTAATGCCATGAACTGTGGCCGGAACGGTGGTCCGGTATTCCTGGACTTCAAACTGCTCACCATATTTCGGATGAATCTTCCAACGCCCCTGGAGTTCGATTATCTCGCCGGGAAGAGGTTCAATCAGGTTCCCCACGACGGAAACTACCCGTTTTTCACCCCGGACTTTCACCTGGGCAATGGTATATCCGTTTTCAGGATTGGTATACGTGATTCTTTCAATCTGACCGGTCAGGTCTACCCGCATCATTTTTCATCCCATAAACAAAAAGGTCATCCCATCTTGCCGTTTTATTTAAGAATAAACAGTCAATTCAGGATGACCTTTAGAAATAGGCTTGTCAA
>JAHECJ010000208.1 GCA_024641805.1 Desulfococcus sp. | reverse complement strand
ATCATTGTCCTTCCCCAGGGGGTGGCGTTTGCCATGATTGCCGGCCTGCCGCCGGAATACGGCCTGTACACCGCCATTGTGGTTCCGATAGTTGCCGCCTTGTTCGGTTCGTCCCTGCACCTGATCTCCGGGCCCACCACCGCTATTTCCATAGTGATTTTTTCTTCCCTCAGTCCAATCGCCACCCCCGGCTCAGCGGAATTTATCCGGCTGGTCATCACGCTCACATTTATGGCGGGTGTTTTCCAATTCGTATTCGGGCTGGCCCGTATGGGGATCCTGGTAAATTTTGTGTCCCATTCCGTGATCGTCGGGTTTACGGCGGGCGCGGCCATTCTGATTGCCACCAGCCAGTTGCGGCACGTGTTCGGCATCGACATGTCCGGCTCAGGCTCCTTTTATGGAGCTTGGGTGGATATTATAGAAAAAAGCAGCAGCATTAATCCTTATGCCCTGATGGTTGCCGCCGGAACCCTGGCATGCGCCGTGCTGTTTCGAATTTACCGGCCCCGCTGGCCGGGGCTGCTGTTTGCCATGATTATCGGAAGTCTGATCGGTGTGTTTCTGGGCGCGGAATCCCACGGCATCCGGTTGATGGAAAGTCTGCCCGACAGTCTGCCGCCCCTTTCTCTGCCGGATTTTTCATTTGATACCATCCGTGAACTGGCGCCCAAGGCCTTTCCGGTCGCACTCATCGGCCTGATTGAAGCCCTGTCCATTGCCCGCTCAATCGCGGCAAGCTCCCGCCAGATGATCGAGGGCAACCAGGAGTTCATCGGCCAGGGGCTGTCCAATATTTGCGGGAGCTTTTTTTCCTGTTACGCGGGTTCCGGCTCGTTTACCCGATCCGGCATCAATTATCATTCCGGCGCCATGACCCCGCTGTCCGCTGTTTTTGCCGCTGTATTCCTGTCGCTGATCCTGCTGCTGGTTGCGCCGTTAACCGAATTTTTGCCGATCCCGGCAATGGGCGGAGTGATTCTGCTGGTGGCATTTAACCTGATCAATTTTCATCATATCAAGGGCATTATTAAAACCAGCAAACAGGAAGCCGTTATCCTGTTGATCACATTTACCGCCACCCTGATTTTTGATCTGGAGTTTGCCATTTACGCGGGCGTGCTGCTGTCCCTGTTTCTTTACCTCAGCCGGACCGCCCATCCCGAGGTCATCAACCTTATACCGAACCCGGATGCCCCAGGACAGATGATGGCCCAGCAGGACTCCCGTTGCCCTGCGCTGAAAATCGTCCGCATCGACGGCTCCCTGTTTTTCGGCGCGGTGAATCATGTGGTGGAGTTTCTGCAGTCCATCGACAAGCGCCTGCCCTGCAAATCCACTTTGCTGATTTCAGGCTGCGGAATCAATTTTATTGATATCACCGGAGCGGAAATGCTGGTCAACGAGGCGCGTCGCCGACGGGGGCTTCGCGGCGATTTATATCTTTGTGGTCTTAAGCCGAATGCCAAAGATGTCCTCGAACGGGGCGGCTATCTCGATAGCATCGGCGCAGATCATGTGTTTACAACGGAAACCGAAGCCCTCACCAAAATCCTGTCCGCCATCGATAACCCAGCATGCAGAAAGTGTCAGTCTCCCCTTTTTAAAGAATGCGAAAATAGAGAATAGGGGATTGCGCCAAAACCATCCAATGCCTGTTGTCCGCCGCTGATGTCGGGGTCTTAAAAAAGAAGGGTATTCGTTGAACGCTGAACGTCGAAGGCGATGATCGCTTAGCCCAATAGTTTTTGAAATCGATAAATTAAATGTAAAAAAAGGGAATTTACCTATCCCCTCCCCGCCCGTCATTTTCGGGAAAAAGATAACCCGGAATACAATTACTCTATCCTGTTAACTTTCTTTATTCGACCGCGGCAACTTCTTCCGCTGAATAATGCAACAGGGAGAATGCAAAAATCAGGTTTTTCGAACCTAAAAATCCGGTTTCCCCCGATTGTTTTTTATTAAACATCGTGTATATATAGTAACCAACAAAACAGTGTTTATGGAAATGAATAATGTTAATTATATTTTCAAACAAGGGGGAGCAAATGAAAAAGATGGTATTACAATCAAAAATTTTTCAAATTCTGCTTGCTGCAGTTCTTGTCATCAGCCTCGGTGCGTGTAGTCTATTAAGTGTTTCCAATATCACCAACGCCGGCAACAACAAAATCGTCAATGTCGGGGATTCCATATTTGCGTTATCGGGTAAAATCAGTGATTATCTCCACAGCTATGCGGGCAAGACCTTCCGTAGGTATTGCACCTCCGGCGCTTACTTCAACGGTACCAGTGTTCTCACATCCTTTAGTATCAGCAAACAGTATGACAAAGCCAAAAGCGATTACAGCACCATTGATACCGTTCTCATGGACGGCGGCGGAAATGATATTTTAATTCCGGCAACCATGTATTTTGATCCCAACAACTGCAGAAAGGACTGGTGGGAAAGCAGTCTTTCCTCAAAATGTAAGTCGTCGATTGATAATGTGTATGTAACGGCTGTTACCCTGCTTAACAAAATGGGCTCGGCCGGCGTCAAAAACGTGATCTTTCTCGGGTATTATCACATAAAATTCGGTGCCATCGGCACAACCGATTTAAACGCAGCAGTTGATTATGGTGATACAAAACTGGCCCAGGCTGTCGCAAATTGCACGACAATAAAAGGTACCAAGGCTTTCATTGATCCGCGGTCTACAATCACCAATTCAGACATCATCATTGACGGCGTGCATCCTGCTACTTCCGGTTCCAAGAAACTTGCTGACCTTATCTGGGCTAAGCTCAAAAATTTGCCCTATTAATATTTTCGGGAAATTTCGTTCGGGACAGATCCCTTACAAAATTACATAAAGCCCCCATCCATCCCTCATCAATAATAGCGAAAGCGATTATTGATGAGGGATTTTTTTTAAAATGCTTGCCTGTGATTATCCAGGTGTGAAATAATTTTTCATTATTCCTGAATTTGACCATTCACGATGGAGGACAAATGGAGATTAGCAAGAGCAATAAGATCATCATGGCCGTCGTTGGCATTGGATTCGCAATAGTTCTTTTTTGGGCTTATGGAATATTATTTGATGCGGATCAGGATATAATTGATGATCAGAAAATCTTTCATACCCCTGCGGGCAATTTTCCGGCGCCGAATGCTGGATTCAATGAGCCGGCATTGGAACCCTTGTCCATAGAAAATTCCGCGACAGGAAACGCATCACAACCGGGGGCTAAATCGCTTGAAGATCGGATCGTCATGGAATTACAGCGAGATTATGGTAAGAGTATCTCCCAAAAAAGTACCCAGGCCGCCCTTTTTGAAGTTAGAAAATATATTATTTCATTGTTCCCGAATGAAGACGGACGGAAAAAATTTTATGAGATCATCAAGCGGGCCTTTCCGGACCTGGCGGATGAAATAATGAAGACGCTGGATAAATTGGAAGAATATAACCAATGGCTGGCCGACAATAATGCGGAGTTATCCCAAATGTCTGGCTATGACAGGATACTCGCCTTATGGGAAAAGAGAAATGCCCTGTTTGGCGAAGATGCCAAAAAAATATGGTCCGGAGAACTTCTGGCAACTGAAGCGAGAAAAAAAACCATGCAGGATACCATGGATGTGCTGGAACAATCCAGTGATACCACTGTTGATGAGAAACTGGATGTTTTCAAGACCACACTTCAGCAAACCTATGAGAATACACCGGATGAATTCCTCCTGAATTATAATAGCATGGCGGTAATGGCATTTTTCAGTCTTGAATCTGTCCAGGAAGATCTCAAACAAATGAGCCCTGATCAACGCCTGTTGGAAATGAATAAAATCCGCCAGGAATTGGGCTTTTCTCAGGACGATATAGAAAAAATGGCTGAAATTGACGCTGAGAGGGAACAGGGATGGGAAATCGGACTGAAGTATATGAAGGAGCGAGAGGCAGTCGTATCGCAATATGACGGAGATGAACGGAAACAAAAACTGAAGGAGATCAGGGAGAAGTATTTTAAGGAACAGGCGAAAACCATTGAACTTGAAGAAGAAAAAGATCTTTTTTTCAGGTTCATGCGGCCACGGGAATATGGGATCAATTAGAGACGCGGAGTCTTACATGATAAAGCCATATCATTTTATTTTCAGGATTGTTATTTTCTTGAGTTTATTTTTTCCGTGGAGTGTTGATCCTGTTACAGCTCAAGCGCCGTCCGGCCCGGAAGCAGACTTGCCGGAGACTCATTTTGAATTTTCTGCGATTTACAAAGGGCAGAAAGCAAAGCATGCCTTTCTCGTTCGGAATAGAGGCACAGCCGTTTTAGAGATAATCGAAGTCAGAACCGGCTGAGGGTGCACAGCTGCTTCCTATCCAGGGCAGATCCCTCCCGGCGGTGAGGGAAATATCGTTATTCAATTAGATTCAAAGGGATTGGATGAAGAGTATATCAACAAGACGATCGTCGTCCGGACTAATGACAAGAATAACGCTGACATTGAAATTGCCATCTCTGGTAATATAAAACCCATCACGGATGTATTCTCCTTATCTGTTGTTCGGTTGACCGGAACTAAAGGACAGGAAATAAAACAGACTGTCACCATTACCCCTGGTGCCGACAACCGATTCAAGATAACCGGGATCAAGGCGGAAAACGGGAAAAATTTAAAATATGAACTGGCTGATAAAACTCAAGCCAACAGCTTGAAATATGAATTAACCGTTTATAATTTGAAACAGGAAAAAGGCTGGTATACCGATAAACTAATCATCCAGACGGACAGCGCCGTATCACCGGTGTTTGAAATCCGGGTCATGGGCTTTATCCGGGATGGCTTATCCGGGTCTTAATTTCTTTCCGCCACGCCGATTTAGGTATGGGCCTTTTGCAGTGCGGAAATCATTTCATTTTCGCTAATCAGATTCGGATCATAGGTTGCCGTGACAATCTCCTTAAACATGCAAAATCCCTTTTTCAGCCCGGTGATGCCGGGCAGCCCGTCCAGGGCGTCTTTGCCGACATCGTATCATTTGACATAAAATACAATTTTGGGAAAGGGACGAGTCATCCGGATCCGATGCCCCCGCCGGGACAAGCCCGGCGAGAATCGGCACTCATAATAATATGGCGGTAATGAATTTGTTCAGTTTCATTTTAAGTCTCATTATTGAAAGAGGGCGGCGAATTGTCCAT
>JAHECJ010000207.1 GCA_024641805.1 Desulfococcus sp. | reverse complement strand
ACCTGCCTCATTTATTATATAAGTCAATGTTAAAAAAGTATGCTGAATCCGGAATGAGAAATTCGGGTCAAAGAGGAATCCGTCTTTATATCCAAATTTATAACCGGGGTTATAATAAAATGATCAGAGCGTGTCAATCCATGTCGGTAAATGGGCCGGAAATCGAAAGAATCCGCTGGTCCGTGTCGGCCGCATAATACTTTTTTCGTTGCCGTCATTCATAACTTGACACATCCCTTAAATATTACATAGACTGAACGGATTCTATAAAAATTTATTAATTCTTAAATTATTAAAATATTGAGGAGAAGCAAATGTTTGAAGAAGCCATTCAGGACGATATCAAGATCGTCACGTTTAAAAATGGAAAAACAAACCCGATCAACAAGGAAATGCTTTTGCGACTCAAGGAGATCGTCGAGGAAGTCAATGCCAACCCGACCCTCAAGGGAATCATTTTAACCGGTGACGGCCGGTTTTTTTCCAGCGGTTTCGATCTTCCGATTTTTATCAATTTTAAAGACCCGAAGGAAGCCACCGATTTTTTTGATATGGAAGAAGCGGTGCTGCTTGCGCTTTTCACCTGTGAAAAGCCGGTGGTGTCAGCCATTAACGGCCATTGCGCGGCGGCCGGCCTTATTTATTCAATGGCTGCGGATTACCGGATCGTCAAAGATCATCCGAAAATCAAAATCGGTATGACGGAAGTCAAAATCGGCCTGCCTTTGACCATTGCCCAGCATGAAGTCATGCGGTTCGGATTTGACGGCAATCTCATGTTCCGGGATGTCATGTATTTCGGCAATATGTATGGGGTTGAACAGGCAAAGGGAATGCAACTGGTCGACGAAGTGGTTGCCGAAGATCAGCTCATCGATCGGGCAAAGCAAGTGATTACGCAATGGATTGACACGCCGAACCGTCCGTTTATCCGAATGAAACAGCTCCTGAGAATGGATACGGCAAGACGCATTCAAAAGAAACTCAAAGAAGAAAACTGGCATGACGGGCTGAACTGCTTTTTCAGGGAGGACGTTCGCCAAACTCTTGAGTTTGTCCAGGCCAGCATGGCATAAACCCGGTCGGGCGGTATATATAATTATGCGTAATAAAATCATTCGGGATATGCTGCCGCTTGTAGAAAAACCGAGCCGGTATCTGGGCAATGAGAAAAATTCTGTCAGAAAGAATACAGAAAATATAGGGCTTCATATCGCCCTTGCGTTTCCTGATGTTTATGAAATTGGGATGTCGCATTTTGGACTGCAAATTCTGTATCATATATTGAACGAACAGGATCCTATTGCCGCAGAGCGTGTCTATGCACCCGGGTCGGATTTGGCGGCACATTTAAAATCAGCGGGACTTCCATTAAGTTCTCTGGAAACCGGCACCCCTTTATCCGGGTTTGACATCATCGGGTTTTCTCTCCTGTATGAGATGAATTATACCAATGTATTGATGATGCTGGACCTTGCCGGTATACCGTTCTATGCCTCCCAACGCGACAATTCCCATCCGTTTATTATTGCCGGAGGACCCTGCACGGTCAACCCGGAACCTGTGGCGGATTTTTTCGATGCCATGGTGATCGGAGACGGGGAATCGGTGGTTATGGAAATGGCCCGAACCTGGATGGCATGGAAAGCCGGCGACGGACGAGATAAAATTACCCTTTTGAAAAGATGGGCTGAAATTGAGGGCGTGTATGTCCCTTCCTTTTTTCAACCCGTCTATGAAGGACCGGATTTTAAGGAAATCCAGCCAAAGATCGATGGTTACCGGCGGGTCCGCCGGGCGATTGTGGCAGATATAGATAAAGCAACATTCCCGGACACTCCGGTGGTGGCATATGGCCGACCCGTTCATGATCGGCTCCGCCTGGAGGTCGCCCGGGGATGCACCCGGGGATGCCGATTCTGTCAGGCCGGAATGATTTATCGGCCGGTGCGGGAGCGGTCCGTGAAAAAGTTGATGGCCCTGACGGAAAAATCGATTGCCGCCACAGGGTATGAGGATATTTCCCTGCTTTCACTTAGCACGGGCGATTATGGCTGTCTGTCAACCCTGATGCAGGGCTTATTCAATTGTTATTCTTCTGAGAATATTGCACTTTCATTTCCCTCTTTCCGCGCCGGAACCCTTTCGCCTGAAATTATGAACCTGGTGAAGCAGGTCCGGAAAACAGGGTTTACCATCGCCCCGGAAGCAGGGAGTGAGCGCCTCCGGTTGGTGATAAATAAAAATATCTCTGAGCAGGAAATTTTCGATACCGTTTCCAGCGCGTTCGAACTGGGATGGCGCCTGATTAAATTTTATTTTATGATCGGGCTGCCCACGGAAACCGAGGAAGACCGGAATGCGATGGTCGACCTGGTCAAACGAATCCGGATAAAATTAAAATCCGAGGGACGTCGGCCGAATATTAATGTCAGCATCGGTACGTTTATCCCCAAACCGCATGTCCCCTTTCAATGGTCTCCGCAGATTTCCCTGCCTGAAGCAAATGAAATAATTTCTGATCTGAAACGGAAGTTGAAGATGCCGGGAGTTGAATTCAAATGGCAGAAACCGGAGCTGAGTATTTTAGAAGGCCTGTGGGCCCGGGGCGACAGGCGTCTGAGCCGACTGCTGGAAACGGCTTACCGCAAAGGGTGCTGTTTTGACGGCTGGTCGGACCGGTTCGATTACCGATTGTGGGAAGCAGCGATCCTAGAGACGGGTATTGATGTTGATTATTATACCACACGAAATCGATCGATGGCGGAACCGTTGCCATGGGATCACATTGATACGGGTGTATTCAAGGAATTTTTAGTTTCCGAATATGAGAATGCATTATCCGGAACATCCGTATCTGATTGTCGATTCGGTGACTGCCAGGGCTGCGGGGTCTGCGATTTTGAAACTGTCCAGCCGATTTTTTTTGCTCCGGATAAAACATCCGTGCCTTTTTCAGAAAATGGCATCCTGAGTCCTTCGTCAAACAATGAAGCGAGTTTTGAAATCTTTTATTCAAAGACTGATTCCGCCCGGTTTTTTGGTCATCTTGAAATGGTCAATATCTTTACCCGGGCCATTCGACGGGCCGGATTGAAAATTAAGTTCACCGAAGGGTTTCATCCCAAACCGAAAATGTCCTTTCACAATCCGCTGTCGGTGGGAATGGAAAGCGAAGAAGAGTCTTTTTATATTACACTCAGAGAATCCGCCACCTGTGGGGAAATCATTTCATCGTTGAACCGTCAGCTGCCGGAAGGGCTGTTCATTACGGCCTGCCGCGTGATTCCTGCCAATAAACGCCCAAAGATTGAAAAAACAGCGACTTACCGCGTGACGATTTTTGATGATGTGTTTGATGATCAAAAAATAACGGCATTTCATAACGCGCCGGAATGGACATTGATTCGGGAAACGAAAAAGGGCCTGAAAAAGCAGATTAACTTAAAAGAAATTGTAAGAAACCTTGAAAGCTCAGGTCCGGCAAAACTCGAGATGTGTTTAAATGCAACGCAAGAACTGTCGGTCAGGCCTGCGGACGTGATTCGATCGATTTTTGGATTTTCGGACACAACGATTCTCCGAGCCGAATTTATAAAAGAAAAACAAAAAGATATACCGGTATATTGACAGAATTTGTTTCCGGTGATTAACATAATTTTCAGATTAGCAGAAAACAACCAATTAAAGGTTTCTTTTTTATGTATAGAGAACTTGTCATCAATGCAATTGGCCCGGAAATCCGTGTAGCGCTGCTGGAAGACGGTACAATTGTCGAATTGTATGTGGAGCGCAGTGATGAATCCAATATTTCGGGCAATATTTATAAAGGCCGCGTTCAGCGGGTTCTCCCGGGGATGCAGGCGGCTTTCGTGAATATCGGCCTTAATCAGGCGGCTTTTATTTATGTGGATGATGTGATCGACGGGAGAACAAACGGATATCTGGAGCACGTTTATCTCTCCAACAAGGAAGAAGAAGATGAATCCGGTCTTCAGTCAGAAGACGCTGGCAGTGAAAGTGAGATGCCGACGCCCAAAAGCAAATCGTCGATTGAAACGCTTCTTTCAGAAGGCCAGGATGTGCTGGTGCAGATTGCCCGCTCTCCGATCGGGAGCAAAGGCGCCCGCCTGACATCGTATATATCGATTCCCGGGCGGTTTTTGGTCTTGATGCCTACGGTTGATCATATAGGTATTTCCCGAAGAATTACCGATGAAGAAGAAAGGCTGCGACTGAAAAACCTGATGCTTTCCCTGAGGACTCAAAACTTCGGCTATATCGTGCGCACCGCCGGCGAGGGGCTGACCGAAGAAAAAATCATCAAGGAAATGGAATTTTTGGTCAACCTGTGGTCTGACATCCAGGAAAATTTTCGTACAGCGTCGTCTCCGTCTCTTTTGCACGAGGAATTGACTGTTACGCTCAGAAGCGTCCGCGATTTGTTGACCCATGACGCGGATAAAGTCACCATTGATTCTCCTGCGGTATATAAATCCGTGCTGTCGTTTATTGAAAAATTCATGCGGAGATTAAAGGGGTCGGTGACCCAGTATGAGGGTCCCGAACCCATTTTTGATGCCTATAACCTGGAGGGAGATATAGCCCGAGCCTTGAAAAAGAAGGTGTGGCTGAAGTGCGGCGGTTATATAATTATCGAAATAACCGAGGCGCTGGTGGCCATTGACGTGAATACCGGTCGCTATGTCGGCAAGCACAACTTTGAAGAAACGGTTTTGAAGACGAATCTTGAAGCAGTTAAGGAGATTGCGTATCAGATCCGGCTCAGGAATCTGGGAGGAATTATTATTATCGATTTTATCGATATGGAAAGAAAGTCAAATCAGGAAAAAGTTTTTAATTCATTGATTGAAGCGTTGAAAAAAGACAAGTCCAAAACAAATGTGCTGCCGATATCGGATATGGGACTGATTCAGATGACCCGAAAACGGGTGGTCAAGTCACTGAATCGTATGCTGTGCGAACCTTGTTTCTATTGTGACGGTGAAGGGACGCTGTTGTCAAAGCAAACTATCTGTAATAATATTTACCGGGAAGTGCTGCGGCTTTCACATGATGTGCAGGGCGAAAAAATCAGTCTTCGCGTGCATCCCGAAATAGCTGATCTTTTGCTGGGAGAAGCAAACGATATTATCATTTCTCTGGAAAAGCATCTCCAACGCCAGGTTGTCAT
>JAHECJ010000206.1 GCA_024641805.1 Desulfococcus sp. | reverse complement strand
ATTATCCGGCAATTTTTTTCGGAATCCTAAAGGCCGGCGCGGTCTGCGTAACCTGCAATCCGCTGTATACTTCTTCCGAACTAAATTATCAACTTAAGGATTCCGGCGCAAAAGCCGTCTTCTGCATGGATCACGCGCAATTCTATCCAACAACGGCTGAAGCAATTAAAGGAACCGATATCAAGACCACGGTCATTTGCAATGTGAAGTCCTACCTGCCGAAATGGAAAGCTCTTTTGGGAAGTATTTTAGGCAAAATTCCTCAGGCGGACCAACACGAACCGGACCATTTATTTTTTGACCAGATCATTGAATGTTATCCGCCGGAAGCTCCGGATATCCAAATCATTGCCGACGAAGACCTGGCGCTGATCATATACACGGGCGGCACCACCGGCGTTCCAAAAGGCGCGGCCCTCACTCATTCCAATTTCACATACAACCTGCGTGCACTTGAAGAATGGATAAGACTTCCCCACACCCTCAACGGAAAACCGGAAGTCATCAGACGTGGAGGATTTCACACCTTCCTCGGCGTTCTTCCGTGGTATCACAGCTTCGGCATGACCACTTGCATGATGACGGCCTGCGGGTCTGGAAGTCGGCTGGTTTGTATTCCCGACCCCAGGGCAGGAGACCCGCCTTTTACAGAAGTTCTCAAAGCCGTTGAAAAATACAAGGTAACAATCATGCCGGCGGTTCCGACAATTTTTGTCGCATTTATCAACCATCCGCAATTAAACAAATGCGACATTACCTCTTTAATGGGCTGTTTTTCAGGTGGCGCCCCCCTGCCCCCGGAGGTATGCAAACAGTTTGAGATAAAAAGCGGGTGCGTTATTTTCGAAGGGTATGGTTTAAGCGAAACCGCCCCGGTGGCAAGTTCGAACCCGACCGACAAGTCCATTCGAAAAATAGGCTCCATCGGTTTTCCGATTCCCGGAACGGACATCAAAATTCTGGATCTTGAAACCGGACTCATCGAAATGCTGAAAGGCGAAGACGGCGAAATTGCAATCAGCGGTCCGCAGGTTATGAAAGGATACTGGAACAAACCCGAAGAGAACAAGGCTGTATTCCGGATAATAAGCAATAATCGATATTTTTTAACCGGTGATATCGGCCATGTCGATGAAGAAGGATATATTATCATTACCGACCGGAAAAAAGACCTGATCCTGGTGGGAGGATTTAATGTGTACCCCAGAGATGTGGAAGACATCCTTTTTCAGCATCCCAAAGTGGCCATGGCTGCCGTCGTCGGCGTGCCGGATGCCAAAAGCGGCGAAGCCGTGAAAGCGTATCTGCAGCTCAAACCCGGGGAATCGTCTACCGAAGCGGAAATCGGGGATTTCTGCAAGGCCCGTATGGCCGGATACAAACGACCAAAATTTATTGAATTTCGTAATGAACTGCCGGTTTCTCCAATAGGAAAAGTATTGCGGCGGGTGTTAAGGGATGAGTCTCTGAGAAAAAAATAAACGGAGTAGCTGTTTTTTGCGCAGGTTTTCAGCCGGAATGATGCGGTTCGGCTGTTTCAGACCATCTTTTTCTCCACATGGAAAATTTAAAGGACCACATGCCCTGTGCCTTTAACCCATCTGTGACCAAAAATTAACATAAAAAACATAAAAACAGCATAGGGGTCAAGTCTCCGTTTGACAATTAGAATTAATTATGCTAAATAACAGCAAAAATAATCCGTCTTACAATTGAATTAGGCATATTGTATCAACAATTCAGATACATACGAGCTGAAGATAAATAAATTGGGGAAATTATCTGAATGCCGGTTTAACTGAAATCAGGATTGGAGCCTGTATCCAGTCTTTTTTTTAGTGCCAGGACATGAAGTTAAAAAACGCATACCCATTGCGCAATACGAATTAGAATTCTCCACAGGGGGGGGGAGCATTTGCTGCATGATGTTTTCTAATTTTCTTCAGACAATTGATATAAATTTCTGTCATGTAATCCCGCCGCTCATTGTTCAATCCACCAACGTTCATCTCACAGACACAAAAGGGGCGCCAGCCCATTTTGTGAAATTAATAACCAGACAAACCATTTTAATGCAGTCACTTTTTACTAACCCCAAAAAGGAGGGAAACAAATGAAGAAATTGTTAATTTTATTTCTAGTGCTCTTTTTATGCACACCGGCGATTGCCGCAAATTGGACGGACAATCTCGAGATGGGCGGCGATGTGATGTTCAGAGGATACACCATGCAGAACATGTGGGATTTTAACTATAAAAATGATTATGATGAATGGAACATGTTCAGGTTACGGACCAGAATCCATGCCAAAGCTAATGTATCAGATGATATTTCCGGATTTGTCCAGCTATCCAATCAAACATACGGAGAAGGAGTAACAAAGTATAGACCTTCACATCAAACAGTTGATGGTATTGCAATCCAAGATTACTATGAAGAAGACAATTATGGCAACAAGGTATTTGTTGACAATGCATACATTGACGTTAAAAATCTTTTTACTCTTCCTCTTAATTTTCGTGCTGGTCGACAAAACCTGATGTACGGTTCCGGCTTCATACTGTTCGACGGGCAGTCTCAGTATGCTTCTACCTCACTCTATTTGGATGGTGTAAAACTCTCATTAAAATTGGGAGAGAATGCAGTTTTGGATGCTTTATACTTTAAAGACCAGGAAGAAAACCAGAGCGATAAAAAAGCAGATGACATTACCTTGTCAGGCGCCTATCTTACCGCCCACTGTCCGGTGATTGGCGGACAACAAGAAATATATGCACTAAACCGAGATGACCGGGATTTTCAATATGCAGATATGGCGGGAAGAAAAAACATATGGGCTTTCGGAATGAGATTATCAGACAAATTTGAGTCTGGTTTGGATTACTCGGGTGAAATCGCTTACCAAACAGGTGAATACGGTTTTAACCCCGAGGTTGATCATGAAGCTTTGGGATATAAACTTGAAGCGGGTTATGCACTCAAGGATGTCTCTATTAAACCAAGATTTTTCCTTGGTTACGCTTCCTTCAGTGGCGACGACCCTGACACTAAAGACTATGAAGGTTGGGATGTTTTCTATGGCGGCTGGCCGCAATTCGGCGACCTCCTGGCTTGGATGTTCGTACAAATCCCACCGAATCAAATTGCTGGCGGCATTCCTGAAAGCACGACAGGTGAGGCAGTATACTCGAATATAAATATTGCAACTATTGGACTCGGTAACACCTTCGACAATCTATCTACCGAAATTTCCTATTCTATGCTTACTCTCGATGAAGCGGACGAAAAAGATTTTGGTGACTATTACCAAGCTAAGGCCAGCTATGCATATTCGAAAAATTTGAGCTTTGCAGTGTATGCAGCCACAATAGTGCCCGGCGATCATTATAAGGATTTAGGTATGAAAGATGAAGCTTACGAATTCTTTTGGGAAACCAATTTGAAATTCTAAGCCTTTATCTTTTCAATTTACAAAGGCATGGCCGATATTCGGCCATGCCTTTTTTTATCCATGAAAATAGCCTCTTATGTTAAATTCCCCTTGATTAGTACCCCATTTTTTTATAATTAAATAAACTTAATATTCAAACTCAACAAAAGGGGCAAACAGATGACTGATAGCGATTTTCTCAATGACAATCAGGAAACGATCCAATACTTGAAAAAAATTCCAGCACTTGAGTGTTTTAGCGAGCGGGATCTGGAAACCTTCATGAGATTCAGCGAAGTGAGAACATATGCGGAAAGTGAAATGATTATTGAAGAAAACAGTCTGGACGACCGGGTATTCTATCTGATTACCGGAAAAGCAAAGGTTATGAAAAACGGCCGGGAACTGATTATCCTTCGTCGCACCGGTGACGTTTTCGGAGAAATCGGTGTGGTGACCGGCATCGCCAGATCTGCTTCTGTTTATGCCTCCGGCCCGACAACCTGCCTGATCGTTCGGACCTCCCAGATTGATACCCTGGATGAAGAGAATCGTCTCGCCTTTAAATACATACTTTACAGAGGCTTTGCAGAAATTCTGGCCAACCGTTTGAAAAAAACCACCGAAGAACTGATGGAGGCAAAAACCGAACTCGCAAATCGCAAATAGATGTCGAACGATATGAATTTTCACGGAAGTCGACAGGAATCTGAAAATCCGCTTCGCATTCATCCACTTCTTTCTTCAACTGCTGGTTTCCATAAAGAATCTTGGAAACTATAAAAAAATCATTATAACGCTTCCAGCAGCCGGGCATGAATATTGTCAAATCCTCCGTTTGACATTACCAGCACCACATCCCCTGCTTGCGCTGATGCAGCCACAAACCCGATAATTGCATCCGTATCCGGAAAATACGCCGCATCCATGTTTTGTTTTTTAAGATCCTCAACCAGCTTTTCCGAAGAAAACCGGGATCCCTCAGGAATCTTTTCAAGCAGGGGCGGCTTCCGGATGCAGACCAGATCCGCCCCGTTAAAGGCCCGCGGATATTCATTCTGAAAAATATCGCGCATGCTGGTATTGGTCCTGGGTTCAAATACAGCAATCAGGCGGCCTTGAGGATAAAAGGGGCGGATGGCCTTGATGGTTTCCTTCACTGCTGTGGGATGATGGGCAAAATCATCAATCACGGTCACCCCGTTTTTAACACCCCGGACCTCCTGGCGCCGCTTCACACCGGTATACGTTTCAAATGCGTTTGCGATACACTCTGATGAAATCCCTAACTGATGGGCTGCGGCAGCTGCCGCCAGGGCGTTTAACCGGTTATGGGCACCGGGAAGTTTTATTTTAAATTCTCCAAACACCCGGCTGTTTTGCATTACTTTAAAACAGTTCCAGGGCGGTTTGACGAAAGGACTTTCAACCCGCCAATGGGAACCGGATTTCGTTCCATAGCGCTGAATTTGGGGGCCACCGCTATTTTTCCCCGCCAGGAGATCATCAATATTTTCATCCTGATCATAGGCGATCAAGCAATTCTGCTTTGAAATTTTAGAAATGAATCGATCAAATGTTTGTTTAACATCGGACAAGTCTCTAAAAATATCCGCATGATCAAACTCGACACTGGTCATGATGGCAATATACGGATCAAAGTGCAAAAATTTGGATTGCTTATCAAAATACGCGGTATCATATTCATCCCCTTCCAGAACCACATACCCGCCATTTCCGAGCCGGTAGTTTCCGTTAAAATTAAGCAGAATCCCGCC
>JAHECJ010000205.1 GCA_024641805.1 Desulfococcus sp. | reverse complement strand
TAAAGGATTTAACCGAACAGGCAGCCACTAAAAAATAATGCGTTTAAGCCTGAATCATCATTTCGTATTCACTGCCATTGGCTTCCTCTGGCTGCTGGCGCTCCCCAATGGTCCCGGTGCAGTGAATGCCGCTGACATATCAGATGATGCTTTGAATTTAACCCATCAAACCATCCCGTCAAATGGCCAATCCGCACCCTTTGCAACGCAAAATTCAGACGAAGTCTCTCCCAGTGAATCCGCTTCTTTTTACCCTGCCCCGCTTCTTCAAAAACTGGGGATCGATTCGTCTGACGTGATCAAAAATCAATCGCAATTTAGAAATAACAGGATTCATATTGAGTGGATGAATCATGTTCACTCTGCTATTCCCGAAATTTCAAATGATAAAGAAGAAGCGATTGTCAGAATACATACATCGCTTCTTTATTTTAAAGACAGATTGGATAAAGCATATTTCAGCGGTAAAATAAATAAACAGGAATTTACAACCCAGCTTGCCGCGCTGATGAAATGGTTTCAGGAAGCCAATCGCTCTGTATTGAGTAAAAAAGAATTCAGTTCCCTTTTCGAGGTACCCTTACCGGATGATGAATCGGCGCCTGCTCAATCTTCGGGTGGCGAACTCGGATTTCCCATCCCAAACCCGGAAACCACGGCATCGATGATAAAAGAAAGCTTCGATGACACAACCATCAGAAAGATCGCTCGGTTTTATCAGGAACATGCCCAGGAACTGAGAGATATCAAGAAAATATATGAAACCGAATCCTTTCCGGACGTAAAAGCAGATCAAGTCAAAAATGATATGTTAAGGATTGAAAAAGAATTACAGGCACACTTCATGAGCTACTGCCAGGACATCTTGTCGGATGAGCAGTTTCAGCTGCTTTTCGAAAACCGGGCAGAGGAGTAGTCGCCCGCTTTCCCCGGCCTAAAAAAAGATCCGGACGGAGCAAAAATTAATGACAAAATTAAAAAGAGCATTCTTCATCATTGTATTTCTATTATTAGGGAACATTCTGATAGCCGGTTATCCCGGCGCAAAAGCATCGGATCCGTCTCCACAAGCGATTATTGAAAAAACCACATTTGAGTTTTCTCCGATAATAGCCGGAACAGAAGTTTCGCACTGCTTTGCCATCAGCAATAAAGGGAACGCACCTTTAAACATCCCTGGCGTGCAAACCGGGTGAGGCTGTTTAGCCGTCTCGTATTCGAGACAAATCCCTCCCGGCGGGACGGGTGAAATCACATTAAAGGTCAAAACCGACGGTAAAGCCGGTAAAAAAATCAGTCAGCACGCAACCGTGTATACGGATGACCCTAATCACTCAAATATTGATCTGACCCTGACCGGAGATGTCATTGCTCCTGCTGATATTGTCCCGATGGCCGCACGGCTGATCGGTACCGCCAGCTCACCGATTCGGGCGGAAATAACAATCACGCCGCCGACTGCTAATCCTTTTGAAATAATTGGCGCAAAAGCCGAAGACGGTAAAAACATCGTGGTTCATCTGGAAAAAAAATCCGATCCTGAAGCACTGTATTTTATCGTTCACATTTCGAATTTAAAAAAAGAACCCGGACGCTACACCGATAAAATCATTTTAACCACCACCAGCAACATC
Source organism: Desulfococcus sp. (assembly GCA_024641805.1). Lineage (GTDB taxonomy): Bacteria > Desulfobacterota > Desulfobacteria > Desulfobacterales > Desulfosalsimonadaceae > SURF-3. Next base: position 3,609 of record JAHECJ010000205.1, on the reverse strand, counting down.
AGTCCGGAGCTCGTGGTCCGGGTATTCGGGATTATACGCGAGAATTGATCTCTCTATTGCTTTTGATATAAAAGAATTCATTCTTCCGGATTATCTTTGCTGCCTGTTTCATTTCCCGGTTTTGGGGATCCAAAAAACTGTTTAAAAAAAGACTGCAGGGGATTTTCCGTTGAAAAAGGCGGCTGCGCCCCTCCGGTAATGGCTGTGCCCATTTCCAGCCATTTCGTAAACTGTTCATCGGCTACGTTTTTATAGGTTAAATAGCTTTTAATCATCTTTTCAAGATATTTACCGAAAAAATCCGACAGGACGGTTTCACCGTATCGAATCAAAAGATGCAACAGTGGCACCGGAAGAAGCGCATTTTTCTTTTTGGCCTCTTCCATAACGATTTGTGTCAGGGTAAACGCCGTGACATCCTCCCCGCTGTCAACATCCGTCACCTCGACCCACCGACCCTGCTTTACACTGTCCGCCACTTCAGTTAATGTGACATATGCGCTCTTTTCCGTATCATAAAGGCGACGATTCGGGTATTTCTTAAAAATTATTTTATTCGATGTATCCGGCATGGGTTGTTCCCCTTCCAATAAATGTTATAATGCAAAATTAATTTTCGATTACTGCTAACAAAATGCCCCTTTTAAAATTTATAAATATTTAATTTATAAAATAAAAATTAAAATTTTGAAAAATTATTATAAAATATTTTTTTTTGTGCGACGCAACAAAACCCTCTTGACAGTTTCTGTTTTTGGTTTATCTTATATCCAAAAGGGTTTTTGGCATAAAAGAATCTCATGATTCGCTGATAAAAATCAAACCACATAGTTAAAATATACTATTTGGTACTTAAATTTCTTAAAATATGATACACATGGAGGTACAAAATGACTGCTAAAAAAATTATCAACTTAAAAGGGACTATTATTGATGCCGTCAGAACGACATATAATTTGAGCTTCGATATTTTAACAGCCGTACAGAATCAAGGCGAGAATGCTCTCAATGCCGCTCTTGACAAGGCACCCTGGATTGACGCGGAAAACAGAAAAGCCTTTGACACATGGATAGAAGCCGTAAAAACCGGTCAGAACCAGGTGAAGGCAGTTCTGGATGAAAACTTCAAAACATTTGAACATGTTCTTGGCGAATTATAGCCACCGGGAATCAGTAAAATACCCAAACATTTTTAGAAATGTTTTTTTCATAAACCTCTTAAGCAAAGGAGAAGGACATGGACAACAAACAGTTGCTTAACCAGATGATTAAGTTTAACAAAACGATTCTGGATAATGCATTTAAAGCAATGCAAATGGCCCAGGACCAGGGAGAAAAAATGATCAACTCCCTGGTGGATCAGGCTTCATGGCTGCCTGCAGACGGAAAAAAGACAATCACTGACTGGGTCAAAGCCTACCAGAAAGGATGTAATGACTTTAAGGCAAATGTCGATTCCCAATATCAGAAAGTTGAAGATTTTTTGACAAAATCCTGACCTGTAGTACGTACAATTCATCTCTCACTGTATTTTCATTTGACTGGCAACCTTGAGATACCATGAAGGAAGAAAATAAAATCATCCTTCATGGTATCGGTATTGGTCCCCCGGTTCTTAGGCGATTTGCTATCGTTGATTTAAATTTTTTCAAATTTAAATGAGGTGCAGCCATGAAGGGCAAAACCATCACGGAAATCAAGGTCGGCGATAGCGCTGAATTCGCCAAAACCGTTTCAGAAAGCGATATCTATCAGTATGCCGGCGTCACCGGCGATTTCAACCCGGCTCATATCAATGAAGATTATGCATCCAGAACTTTCTTTAAAACCCGGATCGCTCACGGCATGTTGTCGGCCGGATTCATCTCGAATGTTCTTGGCAATCAACTGCCAGGCCCGGGTGCGGTTTATATACGCCAGAACCTTAACTTTCTGGCACCGGTTCGCATCGGAGACACGATTAAGGCAGTGGTTGAAGTAATTGACGTAAATTTAGAGAAAAACCGGGTCACCCTTAAAACCACTTGTATTAACCAGACGGGGACACCGGTTATTGACGGTGATGCGGTTCTGAGCCCCGTAAAAATTCGTTGAAAACAACTGACAGCAATAGTCTTATGCATTCCAGTCGTTTGTTCAGAGAGCATCGGGCTTAGCTGATTTTATTACACTAAATGCCGTCAACCGATCCTAATCCAACATATTGTATTCATAAATTTTATTGACAAAACCCCAGCCCTATATAATAATCTGATAAGATAAAAATCTTTGAAGTTTTTCGGGAACTACGTGCGCCGGTAAACTGAATCACGCTGACAATCTAAAATACGCTTCTTTCCCCCTTATTCTTCTAAACGACGCTGCTTCCTGCAACGTATTGCCCCGATTGACTGCCGCTTGAGATCGGAACATATATTATTAAATGCCATAAATTCAAAAAACCGATTTCCGGCGAATCATAAACTTCAAAATTTATATTTTATAGTCTGAATATATAATTTTTTTGGACATCATCCGTAACAACTGAGACAACCAATCAATATGTAAAGCCAGAAATCGGGGAGGCCATGATGAAGAATCCATGGAAAAATTATTTTTTAGTCGCTATTGTGATCGTCTTTTCTTTTCAGATTTTATTAGCAGACCCTGTGTTCGCAACCTCTCCCCAGCCCCCCGCCAACGTTACCGTTTCAGACGGCATATACCCTGATAAAATAGAAATCGCGTGGTCCGGTTCTTCCGGGGCGACTTCATATGATATTTACCGGGCTGACTCGCCGGTATCCATGGGCGGCAGTATAGCAAAAATCGGAACGACCTCCGCCACTCTTTATGATGACACGTCCGCGCTGTGTGACAACATTTATTTCTATTGGGTCAAAGCAAATAATGCGGACGGCAGCAGCAAATACAGCATCTTCGACAGTGGTTACTGCATGGGTTCCGCCTCCTTTTCCCTGGCACTGGCGGTTGACAACACTGATCTGTCCTTTGAAACCGGCGGCAGCGCCGACTGGTTCTGGGAAAACGCCCGGCATTATAAGATGCAGGATGCTGCGGAAAGCGGTAACATACAAGACAATCAGGAATCATGGATGCAGACAACAGTCAATGGTTCCGGCACGTTGGCTTTTTACTGGAAAGTCTCCTCTCATACAGACGCCGACTTCCTTGAATTTTATATTGACGACACAAAGACCGATGCCATCAGCGGTACGGTTCAATGGACGCTGAAACAATTAAAGGTGCTTCCGGGAAGCCACACGTTCAAGTGGCGTTTTGCGAAGAACGAACAGTTCAGCGGTGGATTGGACTGTGGTTGGGTAGACTTTGTAAAATGGACACCGGATTCGGTAGTCTCCTATTCAAACCCGCCGACAACTCCGGCCGGGGTCTCTGCTTCCGACGGCATGTATATCGATAAAATCCGCATCACCTGGATCGCTTCAAGCTCTGCAACATCATATAAAGTATACCGGGCAGATTCGTTCGAAGGTTCAAAAACAGAAATCGGCACGACCACTAAAACCTTTTTTGATGATACGGCGGATCTTCCCTGCGGTACGAAATATCAATTTTATTATTGGGTCAAGGCGGTCAACTCATCCG
>JAHECJ010000204.1 GCA_024641805.1 Desulfococcus sp. | reverse complement strand
AAAGCTGATGCCGATAGGAAAGCGGGTGTGAGAGTCGCCCCCGGTTCCCACGGTATCCGGCAGGAGCATGCGGTTGAGCCAGGCATGGATAATGCCGTCGCCCGGCAGCAGCGCCACACCACCGCGGTTTTTGATAAATTCATGCAGGCTGTTCTGCATGTCAATATCCACGGCCTTGGGATACGCGGCGGTATGGCAGAAGGACTGTATCACCAGGTCCGCGGAAAATTTCAGGCAGGCCAGTTCCTTGATTTCGTCCCGGGTCATGGGGCCGGTGGTATCCTGTGAGCCGACGGTGGTTATTTTCGGCTCGCAATATTCACCGGGGAGTATCCCGGCGCATCCGCAGGCAAGGCCGACCATTTTCTGGGCCAGGGAATAACCGTTTGCCGGCATCTTGCAAACCGGCGGGTTTTCGAAGACATCTGAAGATGAAATGCATATCGCCTTTCTCGCTTTTTCGGTCAGGGTCCGGCCGATAATCAAGGGGATGCGGCCTCCGGCCCTAACTTCATCGACAATTACATTGGTTTTCAGCTGAAATCGGGCCAGTTCTTCACCGGTGTCCGTATTGACGATCCTGTTTTCATAAGGGAAAATGGTAATGACGTCGCCGTGCCTGATCCGGCTCACATCACATTCAATGGGCAGGGCCCCGGCATCTTCAAGGGAATTGAAAAAAATAGGCGCGATGGTGCTGCCCAGAACCACGCCGCCCCGGCGCTTGTTTGGAATATAGGGGATGTCTTCGCCGATATGCCAGAGAACGGAGTTGGAGGCGGACTTTCGGGAAGACCCGGTGCCCACCACGTCACCGGCAAAGGCGATGGGGAATCCTTTTTGCTTTAGATGGCTGATCGTTTCTACGGTATTTTCCGGGATGCGGGAAGACAGCATGCTCAAGGCGTGCAGGGGAATGTCCGGACGGCTCCAGGCTTCTGACGCCGGGGAAAAATCATCAGTGTTGATTTCGCCGTCCACCTTAAAGACCGTCAATGTCAGTTTTTCCGGCAGCACCGGTTTTTCTTTAAACCAGTGGGCGTCCGCCCAGGCATCAATGACCTGTCTGGCAGACGGATTGGTTTTCGACTTTTCAAATATCTCGTCAAACGCGTCAAAGATCAGGATTGATTTTGACAACGCGGTGGCAGCATCATTCGCCAGGCGTGAGTCATCGAGCAAATCAATCAGGGGGTTGATATTATATCCGCCGCCCATGGTGGAAAGCAGAAAAACGGCTTGCTGCGGGGAAAGCAGGGGGGATCTGCACCGGTTTTTGGCAATATCATATAAAAAGCGTGCTTTAACTTCAGCGGCCTCATCCACGCCGGCCGGCACGCGATGGGTGATCAGTTCGAGCAGCAGGGTCTCATCCTGGCCGGCCGGGTTCTGAAGAAGTCCGGTCAGTTCCTGGACCTGTTTATCGGTTAACGGTTTTGGCGGGATGCCCAGTGCTTCCCGTTCCTGTTTATGTTTCAGATATGCGTCGATCATTATGGTTCCTATGGTAATTCCGTGAGTTATAATTAAAACAAGAAATATTGGTTTTAAAAGCGAAAAAAGAGAGTTGAACAGATGAGATCAAGGTATCCGGTGTCAGTGTTCAGGGAGGGAATTCCTGACACTGACACCTGGCACATGGTTTTTGTTTTGCTGAGTTGAGGCCGAACAAGGTGTCAGGTCTCAGGTGTCAGGACCGGAATCCCTGACCCCTGAAAACTGAAACCCGATATCATCGTTTACTCTAGTGTTAAATTATAATGCCGCTAGATTTGACTTCCGGCTCGAAATCCCTGATGAATCGCATCAAACGCCATACCGATATTTTTGGCGTCTCCAATGACATCATAACTTATCCCTTTGGATTCGATGATCGCCTGAAGGTCATTGCAGGGCCTGGATCCGGCGGCCATCACCACCGTATCGGCCTGGATTTCCTCCACACCATTGCCGGTTTCAATTCTGACACCAGTGGGTGTAATCTCCAGCGCTTTGGCCGTGACTTTTGAGTCAACTCCGTAACGGGTGACATCCTGCAGCATGCCCCATCGGGTGGTTTTACCGAAGTCTTTGCCGATCTTGTCGATCATTTCAATAATGGTGATCTGCTTGGTCCCCCGGGTTGCCATCTCATATAAAACTTCCGGTGTTTCGGCTTTGTTGACAAACAGAAACTTTAAAACATCTCCGGAAAGGGTTCCCTTTTCGGCCAGAAGCAATGCGGTTTCCACGCCGACCGCGCCGCCGCCGATAATTACCACCCGTTTGCCGGTATAAACCGTGTCTGCCAGAACATCCCAGGCCTGGACCACGTGGGGGAGTTCCACACCCGGAATAGGGGGCGTCATCGGCATTGCGCCGGTGGCCAGAATAATGTGATCCGGCTGTTCCCGGTCGATTAAGGATTCATCCACGGTTTCATTCAGGCGGATTTCGATGTCCCGGTAATACACCTGGGTTTCCAGGTCATACGCCAGTTCGGCGAATTCCTCCCGTCCCGGAGGGGAACCCGCCAGGTAGAGTTGTCCGCCCAGTTCGTCTCCTTTTTCGTAAATGGTCACCTGGTGTCCGCGGTCCGAAGCGGCAATGGCGGCGTTCATTCCGGCGGCCCCGCCGCCGATCACCATGACTTTTTTGGGGGATTCCACTATATCGCATGCGGTTTCGCATTCATATCCTGCTCTGGGATTGCACAGACACTCAACATGTTTGAGCTTGAACAGGTTGTCAAAGCATCCCTGGGCACAGGCAATGCAGTGCAGAATTTCATCCTCCCTGCCTTCTTTTGCCTTTTCCGGCAGATACGGGTCGGCGATCAGGCCCCGGCCCATAGCCACCATGTCGCACATGCCGTCGGCAATGAGTTCCCTAGCCGTATCCGGATCGTTGATACGGTGACTGGCAATAACTGGCACATTGACGAGTTCCTTGATTCCCCGGGAAAGATAGGCAAACGCGCCACGGGGAACGGATGCGGTAATCTGCGGGACCCTGGCTTCATGCCAGCCTACATTAATACACAGCGCGTCCACGCCGGCTTCTTCAACGAGCGCTTTGGCATACTGACGGAGTTCTTCTCTTCCCTGTCCGCCGGGCATGAAGTCATTGCCATTCATCCGGACGATGACGGGGAAATGTTTCCCGACCTGCTTGCGGATGGCCCGCATAATGTCCAGGCCAAAGCGCATCCGGTTTTCAAGGGATCCGCCGTATTCGTCAGTTCGTTTATTCGTCAGGGGCGAGAGGAATTCACTGATCAGGTAACCGGTGCCGCTTAAAACCTCGACGGCATCAAACCCGGCTTTTTTGACCCGCAGCGCGGCCTGGGCGAAATTGTCCACGATCTGACGGATTTCGTCAGTCTCCAGCGCCTTGGGGGTTTCACCGGTCATCCGGGAGGCGACCGCTGAAGGCGCCACCGGCTGTTTGCCGTTTAAGAAGAAGGAAAAATTATACCGGCCGGCATGGTTGAGTTGAACGCATGACCGTGCGCCGTTGTCTTTGATGGCATCTGCCAGGCGTGCCAGTCCGGGAATAAAATCATCCGTGTGCGCCCCGATGTTGGTGGTGTTTCCGGATAAATCATCCACCGTCGCATAACCGACGCAAATCATAGCCACGCCGCCCTTGGCGCGTTCTTCGTAAAAATTGACAATCTGGTCGGTGACTTCAAAATTATTTGCCATTCCCAGGTGCATGGCCGGCAGATATATTCTGTTTTTAAGCTCAAGCGTGTTGATCTGAATCGGTTGAAACAATGGGTCTCTCATGGCTTTAATCCCCTTATGATTTAATATATAAATGATTTGTTCATGCTTTCATAAAATTATTCATATGGCTAAGATAAAAGTTCCATATACAAGTGGTAGTGGTTTTTCAGACAAGAAATAATACATGTAGTATCTTGAGTGGCTGAAAAATCAATACAACGCAGTAGATGGGACTTTTGGCGACGCCATCAAAAAATCACTTAACCGGTTGCCTGTGTCAAGAGAAAAGTGATATGGGAATTATCGGAGTTTGCATGTAAATTACAAGAGAAATGCCGGGCAATCATTAAAAATCATTTGCCATCCGGGCAAGGGGGATCAGGATCATGGAAAAAGGATATGTTCAGGTTTATACGGGAAACGGCAAAGGTAAGACAACTGCTGCCCTGGGATTGTCCCTGCGGGCGGCCGGTGCGGGGCTTTCGGTATATATCGCCCAGTTTATGAAGCAGGGTGGATACAGCGAATTAAAAGCGCTGGCGCGATTTGACGACCTGATTACCATTGAGCAGTTCGGCACGGGACAATTTACCGTGGGGAAAGCGACGGACGAAGACAAGGCGGCCGGCCAAAGAGGTCTCGCAGCCATCCGGCAGGCGCTGGAGTCCGGGAAATACGACGTGGTCGTCATGGAAGAGGCGGCTGTGGCGGAAAAGTTGGGCATTCTTAAAACAGACGATATCCTTGAAATGATCCGTATCAAGCCGGAAGGCACGGAACTGGTGATCACCGGACGGGGGGCATCCGAACAGTTGATGGCAGCCGCTGACCTGGTGACCGAGATGAGAGAGATCAAACACTACTATCAGGAAGGAGTTAGTGCCCGGGTCGGCATCGAAAATTAATGTCGGCGTTGTAATAAACCCAACTTCTGTGTTGCACTTCATCCTTCGTCACTCAACGTACCTTCGTACGCCTCGTTCCTCAGGATTTGTGCGCCTTGAATTTGGGCGTATTCCAAAGCCGACAGGCAGAGCATTCAGATTTATCTGGCTCCCATGTTTCTCCGTGGGAATGCAACCATTTATTATTATAGGCTCGTTCCCACGGTCCTCCGTGGGAATGCATACCATTAGAAATAAAATTGGGAAGAAGCAGTTATCATTAATTATTCATAATTATCAATTGATTGTCAGTTGCTAAGAAGTAATTTTTTATATGAAAAAAGCAAAATGCTTCGCGGTGCTGGGGACCGGGTCGGATGTGGGGAAAAGCATTGTCACTACGGCCCTTTGCCGGATATTTTATCAACAGGGTGTTTCCGTTGCGCCGTTTAAGGCCCAGAACATGTCCAACAACTCCGGGGTGACTCCGGAAGGACTTGAAATGGGCCGGGCCCAGATCGTTCAGGCGGAAGCAGCGAATCTGATTCCCCATGTGGACATGAATCCCGTGCTGTTAAAACCCAGCGGAAAATCCGGATCACAAGTGGTCTTGTTCGGCAAGGCCCTGGGCAATCAGAGTGCAATAGCCTACCGCAAT
>JAHECJ010000203.1 GCA_024641805.1 Desulfococcus sp. | reverse complement strand
GAAATGATGAAACTCTTTTCTAACGTGAAAGAAAAACTCATCAAATCCGGTTTTGATGAAGCGCGAATCGAACAGAAAATCATTACCGGCGTTTACAGCCGGGCCGGTGCAATTGTAGAGGAAGCCGAAACCGGAGGGTATGGTACGATTGTTGTCGGCAGGAAAGGCCTTTCAAGGGTTCAGGAATTTTTCATGGGGCGGGTAAGCTATAAGGTTATCCACCGGGGAAGCAGATTAACGGTATGGGTGGTTTAAAGCAGGTTTAAAGGCTGAAGGTATAAGGTTGAAGTCCTTCATGATTGTATGACCTGTCTGAAAATTTTTCATTTAGCCTTACGCCTTATGCCTTCTACCTTTTAGAAAATGGAGATTAAGATGACAGACCATATAAACGGAATAGAATATGCGCCGGGAATGTATGCCGGCCGGGCAAAAAAAGGGGTGAACACTGCCCAGATGGCCGAGAAATGCATCCGGAAATGGGAAGAGAAACGGGTGGCAGCCCTCAAGGATAAAGATTCGTCAGCCCGGGTCAATCATTGTATCAGCTTTTCCCGGAAAATTGGCGTCGGCGCACTAGAGATTGCTGATCTGGTGTCAGAAAGAACCGGCCTTCAAGTAGTAGACAGAGAAATCCTGGAATATATAGCCAATGATTCGAACTTAAGGCGGACCACCGTGGATTTTTTTGATGAACGCCATCCCGGCGCCATGAATAATTTCGGCTCCATGCTGTTTGGCGAAAAATCCTTTACCATGGCCGATTACATGCGCCACCTGCTGGCATCCGTTTATTCAATTGTCGAAGACTGCCCGACCATATTCGTCGGCCGGGCCACGCATCTCATGATGCCCAGGGACAGGGTGCTTGCTGTTCGTTTTATCAGTTCCGATGAACACCGGGCCAGGCGGGTAGCCGGTATATTAGGAATCAGTGAAGCCGAGGCACTGAAAAAACTGGCGGCCGAAGATAAACGGCAGAGTGAATTTTATAAGAAAAATTTCAAGAAAAAGGAAGCCTCACCCTATGAGTTCGATCTGGTAATCAACCGGGATTATATTACGGAGTCCGGGTGGGCCGCGGAACTGGTGGAACGCGCGTATCGGCTGAAATTCGGGAACAATCGGAAATAATTTTGAAATATCGGAAGGTTTTCTTTTCAACTTAAAACCAATAGGGGGATCGGTAAATGGAATCAAAGAAACTGTTAAAACATGTTGTCAAGTCCAACAAGCAGACGATCAACCACACGTTCAATGTTCTGATTTCGCTCGAAGACCAAATCGAAAACATGGTTATCCCGTATCTTGATCAGTATGAAATACCGGCTGAAAAACGGAAACACATCGATGACTGGATCCTCCAGAGCAAAGAGACCCGGAATAATTATCAGAAACTGATCGAAGACTGTTTTGATACACTGGATTTGTATTTTTAATCAATCATATGAGTTGCCCTCGATAGTGTTTAAGCCTGAACATACCTAAAGACTGGAGATAATAAAATGAAAACCAATCAGATTCCTCAAGTTTCGGACAAACAAAATTATTCCCTGCTGATTCTTGACCGTGTCCGAAAATATGGAAATAAAATCATGATGCGGGCAAAGACAGATGGCAATTGGAGGACAATCACCTGGACTGAATTTGGTGAAAGAATGCGTTGGGCGGCAAAGGCACTCTTGGAAATGGGGCTTAAAGAAGTTCAAATGATCGCTGTCTATTCCCAGAATAAGCCGGAGTGCACGATTCTTGATATCGCCGCTCTCAGCATCCGCTGTGTTCCTGTTTTTATCTATCCCACCAACACAGAATTTCACGCGGAATATATCGTCAATGATTCTGAATCTCAAATTATCTTTGTCGGTGATCAGGAACAGTATGACAAGGTCCTGACTTTTTTTAAGGAATCCGAATATTTAAAAAAGATTGTGGCGCTGAACCCCAAGATCCGGTTGGATGGGACGGAAAATTCCATCTATTTTGAAGATTTTCTTGAAATCGGAAGACAGTCATCCCGGGACGCGGAAATTGATGAACGGTTGAGCCGGGCGTCTCAGGATGATGTGCTCACGTTAATCTATACATCCGGAACCACGGGAGAGCCCAAAGGGGTGGTCCTGACCCATTACAATATATTATTTTCAGCAGCCGCCCATGATATGCGCCTGATGAATCCGAATGAAAATGATGTGTCGCTCTGTTTTCTGCCGCTGTCCCATATTTTTGAGAGGACGTGGACGTATTATGCCATGACCCATGGCATGGAAATTTATTATCTGGATGATCCCAAGAAGGTTATCGATTTTATCAAAGAGGCGAAACCCACCATAATGTGCGCTGTGCCGAGAATTTATGAAAAAATTTATGCCGCGGTATTCCACAGCCTTGAATCTGCCTCACCCCTGAAAAAGAAACTTTTCCGATGGGCTCTTTCGACCGGGGCCGAAAGGAACAACCTGAAAAAAGACCAATTGCCGGTGCCGCTGGTTTTAAATCTAAAATACAACATTGCGGATAAACTGGTGTTAAGTAAAATACGGGAACTGGTCGGCGGACGGGTTCGTTTCATGCCCTGCGCAGGGGCTCCTTTGTCGCAGGAGATCGAAGAGTTTTTTTATGCCGTTGGCATTTTCGTCTGGTACGGATACGGGTTAAGCGAAACCACCGCAACCGTTACCTGCCATCCGCCGTATAATTTTAAATTCGGTCTGGTCGGCACCCCATTGCCCGGGGTTCAGGTCAAAATCGCTCATAACGGTGAGATCCTGATCAAGGGCGGCAATGTGATGAAAGGCTACTACAAGAAACCCGAGGCTACGGCTGATGTTTTTGAGGATGGATGGTTTAAAAGCGGAGACATCGGGGAATTTGACAAGAACGGAGAATTGCGGATAACCGACCGGATCAAGGATCTGATGAAAACTTCCGGCGGAAAATATATCGCGCCACAGCTCATCGAATCGGTTATCGGGGCGGATCATTTCGTCGAACAGGTGGTGGCGATCGGTGATCAGAAGAAATTTGTCTCCGCACTGATCGTACCCTCATTTGAAGTACTGGAAGAGTATGCGAGGTCCAACAATATCCCCTTTAATTCAAGGGCGGAACTCGTCAGAAATCCACAAATAATTGATTTTTATCGTCAAAGGATTGAAGCGCGATCGAAAAATCTGGCAAATTTTGAAAAGGTAAAGGAATTTATCCTTCTGCCAGGGGAACTGACAATTGAAAGCAATGAGATCACGCCGACAATGAAAATAAAACGAAAATTTGTAACGGAAAGGTATAATGATGCCATTGAAGGCATGTATGGCGGCGCTTGATGGTATACCGTAACTTCTGGTTAACCATTGAAATTATGATTATATAAATTTTTGAAATACAGGCAATCGTCCGCCCTTCCGGAAGCGCTCATGACAGGGACTTGCGATAAACTCCGCAGGCAGGCGCAGTTCCATTGGGAACTTCTCAATAATCCCGGCCAGTGATTCTTGAAATCCAGTTTTCACTGGAATGACGGTTACTGAGAAGTTCCTTTGTCCGGTTTTAGCCGAGAAAGCAGGAATCCAGTGAAAAAGCGCAATATGCAATACGCCGGAAGCTTTTGGTAAGATATTTCCCTGCCGGGTTATATTTTCTAAAAACAGGCGTAACAACCATTCAAAATTCAAAATTCGAAGTTGGACGTTCGATGTTTATAGCCCTTTACCCCATCACGCCCGACGCGATGATGGATTCGATTTCCCGGGGACCTTTTCCCAATACTTTTTCCAGGATCAATCGGTTATCCGCTCCCAGTCCGGGTGCGGCGCCTCTGATTTGAACTAAACTGTTCATGGCTTTGAGCGCCGGCCCGAAAATCTGGATAATGCCTGCGCCTGGCTGGTCAATGTCAACAATCATGCCCCTGGCCTTGGTGTGAGGGTGATCAATTACCTGTTTCACATTATTCACCGGTGCTCCGGGAACCCCTTTGGCCATTAATTTCTGCATAAGCGTTTCGGTGGAGTGCTTTCGGGTCCATTCTTCGATCAGCTGCTTCAGCGCGGGCTCGTTCTGGTTTCTGACAATGAAATTGGAGAACCGGTCGTCCTTTGAAAGCTCCGGCTGTTCCATGGCCTCGCACAGGCACTGAAACGGGTGGTCGCCCACACAAATGATGAAGATATGGCCGTCAGCGGATGGAAACGTGTCAAACGGCGTTACATAGGGATAACGATTTCCGGTTCTTTGGGGGATATTGCCCGTCACGGTATAATCAACAAATTTAGCCTCCAGAAGCTGGATGGCAACATCAAACATCGACACATCCAGGTATTCACCTTCGCCTGTTCGCTCACGGGCGAACAGCGCGGCGCAGATACCAAAGGCAGCGTACATGGCGCTGCAGATATCAACAATCAGGGTACCGGCGCGAAGCGGCGGGGTTTCGGGATAACCGGTCGTGCTCATCAGTCCGCTCATTGCCTGGATGACCGCATCATAAGCCGGCTGGGCTGCAAGAGGGCCATACTGGCCATATCCTGAAATCGAACACATCACCAGTTTCGGGTTAATTTTTTGAGCTTCTCGTAGCATAGACCAAGCCGTTCCAAAACACCCGGGCGGAAGTTTTCCACAAGTACATCGGATTTGAAGATCAGTTCCTTAAAAAGAGATACGCCCTCGGGTTTTTTGAGATCAATCGTAATTCCTTTTTTCCCGCGGTTTAACGCTGCAAAGGATGCGGACTGATTCCCTTTGTATGGCGGGAAAAGGCGTGCTTCGTCGCCGAGTCCCGGTTTTTCAACTTTGATCACTTCCGCCCCCAGGTCACAAAGAAAAAAGGTGCACCCGGGTCCGGCCACCGTGGTTGTAAAATCAATAACCCGTATCCCTTCCAGCATTGATCGCATGTTATTTCTCCTTTTATTTAATGATCATTCAATGCAGCGCATCTGAAAATTAATTTTACTTTTAATTCAAAGCAAACATGATGCCAGAAAATCGAGTCGATTTGATTTAACAATCAAAGAGCTTAAAATAGTCTGTTTTTCCAGGATAAACTGAATTCACGGGCATGATTTAAGTACAACCGAAATTAAGATTCTTCTTCAATCACTGGAAATCGATGAGAGATTTTAACGCCTGCCCGCCGAGATTTTTTACAATGTGTAAAAACAATGCAAAGGATTATTCGCCGGCCTTTGTTTCATCTGTCATAAATATTAAAATCTCTATTAATTTCAGACTGATAAAGCATTTAGTCGT
>JAHECJ010000202.1 GCA_024641805.1 Desulfococcus sp. | reverse complement strand
CCACCGGAAAATGATCGTCCCCCAGCTCGGCGCACCGGGTATTTCCGTCCATGAAGTCAAAAAGCAGACTGGCTTTCAGGTTGTTTATGGTCCTATCCGGTCTACCGATCTGCCGGCGTTCATTGAATCCGGATATCATGCATCGCCAGCCATGCGGAATAAAGATTTCCCTTTGTCAGAACGCCTGGTTCTGACGCCTATGGAACTGATCCCGGCCCTGAAGTATATGGCGTTCATTCTGCCGGCAATATTTGTCCTGGGCGGATTCTTCGGCTCCGGATCTTTTTGGGGAAATATCACGGCAAACAGTCTGTTTGCTGTCATCATGGTCATTGGCGGCCTGACAGCCGGAACTATCATAACCCCTGTTGCCCTTCCATGGCTGCCGGGGAAAGCTTTTTCGTTCAAGGGGCTGGCTGCCGGCCTGATGACTTCCGTATTCATTTATGTATTATTCCGAATGTTTTCACAATTCACTCCTCATGCCGGTCCGTTTTTTTCCATGTGCATGCTGTCTTCAGGGATTTCCTCTTTCCTGGGAATGAATTTTACCGGCGCGTCCACCTATACGTCCCTTTCCGGAGTCCGGAAAGAAATGAGAATCGCGGTCCCCATGCAGATTTCAGCAGTTATAGCCGGCACTGTATCATGGATTGGGTCGCTGTATATCAGCAGCATATAGAGAGAATAATGTTATGAACCACATGATTTATCTTAAAGACGTGACAACACTGAAACTGGATGCCGGTAAGTGCATCGGATGCGGCATGTGCACGGAAGTCTGCCCGCACGAGGTCTTTGTGATCACCTCCCGCAAGGCGGAAATCATCAACCGGGATGCCTGCATGGAATGCGGGGCCTGCCAGATGAACTGCCCGGCCGCGGCTATCAGCGTGACCGTCGGCGTGGGATGCGCGGCTGCCGTAATCAACACGATGCTGGGCCGCGAAAGCGGTTCCTGCTGCTGTGTTATTGAATCGCCGGATTCGCAGCCGGAATGCGGCACAGTCTCGCAGAAAACCGGCTGCTGCTGACCGCGAGCTGATTGCTGAAAATCAATAAAGTCCATTTATCAATAAACTCGGATAGTAAAACATGGATTCTATTAATATGAATGTCGCTCAATTTTTTTATGAATTTACGAATGAAGAAAATAACCAGATATAATAATTTTAATAAACCAATAAACTCAAAATCCGCTGAGGAAGTATATATTTATGAAACCATTTTTTAAAACTCTCGTTATTTCATTATTTTCATTATTTCTTGTTTTTCAGATAGCATTCGCCGAAGAAACAGCCCCGGCCGAAACCACTGTTGGCATCAACCAGCTCATGAACAACGCGGACCAATACCCTGACAGCATCATCGTACAAGGAATTGTCAGCAAGGTATTTCCGCAGGACAACCTGATCGGCTTAATCGATAATCCAATGATAACGAAAAAGGATATGACAACAGGCACTGAAGCATGTCCGATGGCATCGTCTAAAGAATGCCCGATGAAAGCGGCAAAAGATTGTACAAAAACCTGTCCAATGGCCTCTCTCCAAAATATTGGTCCTGGAGCCGGCAAAAAATGTCCTATGATGGCTGGCGACAAAGCCAGCGATAAATCATGTGACAAGGCATCTTCGAAGGAATGTCCCATGAAAGCGGCAAAAGATTGTACAAAAACCTGTCCAATGGCCGCTGCCCAAAATAGTGACCTTGAAGCCGCCAAAAAATGTCCCATGATGGCTTCCGCGAATAATTGCCCGAAAATAGCTGGCGCAACTTGCTGCGATTCAGGCCTTATCCTGACGCTCCCGGTTCAGTGGACAGGCGATATGCCGGAACCTTCAACTGCGGTGCGTGTGGCAGGAAAAATCATCCGTAAAGACGGCCGGCTGCTGTTTCTTGCGGAATCCGTCCAGGTAATGAGCAATTAACCCGGATTCATAGGTTCGACCGAGGACGCTGGCTTTATCATGACGAAATTGAATCATTTTTTCCATCGATCCATTCTGCCCGTTATCGCTTTTGCTGCGGCTTTTTTGCTCCATTTTTTGTGGCGCGGGCTTTTTCCGGAGCAAGATCCGGTTCAGGCCCAATGGGTTCTGCTTCCGGATCAAACTTCATCGCTTTCGGAATATATCAAATCGGAAGCATACTGGTTCGGATATTCATATGCGCTGTGCTTTGCGTTTATCGCTGATGCGTTTAGAAACTACCGACAATCTCAATGCATAACATCTCGGAATGCTGCCATCGGCGGGGCCTCTCTTTCCGGAATTCTTGGGTTTGCTGGCTGTTTTCTCATCGGCTGCTGCGGTTCCCCGATGCTGGTGGTCTGGCTGAATCTTTTCGGCGCGTCCTTTTTGCCCTTTGCAAAACCGCTGATTGCTCTGATCACAACTATTACAATTGCGGGAATGTGGGGATGGATGGTTTACAAGAAAAGGGCGACTAGTTGCGATTGTTCCTCTAAATGCTGACACCCCTCAGCCCGCCCTTGAACTGAAAGAGAAGGATTATCTTTAAATCGAATTCCATTGACTGATCATATCGCCGGATATTGTCTCCACACGATCTTCTATATCCCGAGAATCAACTTAGCCGTATAAAAATAGATCAGCAGGCCCGTGATGTCAACGATGGTGGTCAGAGCAGGGCTTGCGACAACCGCCGGATCGAATTTCAGGGAAGAAGCGAGGATGGGCAGCACCGCGCCGATGAGTGTGGCGGTGACCACCTGGAGCGACAGCGCAACCGCAATGGCAATGCCGATCAGCCCGAGGCTGAACCCAGCAGGGATCAGGCTGCCGCCGCCGAACAGAAACACCCGCCCGAATGCAATAATCCCCAAAAGCAGGCCCAGTAAAACAGCTACTTTAAGCTCTTTAAAGAGGACGCTCAGGATATCTTTGGCGGCTATCTCCTTTAAGGCAAGGGCACGTACCACCAGGGTAGAAGACTGAGACCCGGTATTGCCTCCCGTATCGGCAAGCATGGGCATGAATGCAGCCATAATGGTGAATTGAAGGAGAATGCCCTCGAATTTCTGAACGATGAAACCGGAAACCAGTCCAAGAACAGCCAGCAACACCACCCACCCGGCCCTGTTCCGGAAATGCTGCCAGGAGGGAGTCTTCATGTAGGCGGCATTTTCATGGGACCCGCCGATCGCCATGATTTTTTCCATATCTTCGGTATATTCCTGGGTAATAATATCAATAGCGTCGTCATGGGTGATGATGCCGACCATGGCATCCTTGCCGTTGATGACCGGCACGGCAATGAGATCGTATTTGCGGATCATTCCCGCGACTTCTTCCTGATCGTCGTCAATCTGGACGGAAAGAACTTCACGATGCATGATATCGTTAATTTTCAACCCCGGCGGGGACAGAATCAGGTCCTTTAGCGACACGAACCCGATGAGCTTTCTGAATTCATCCACGACATATGCATAATAGATTGTTTCGGTGTTCGGCGCTTCCCACCGGAGGCGTTCGATGGCCTGTGCGACTGTCAGTCCGGGCGACAGCAGCGCATAGTCGGAAGTCATAACAGAACCGGCGGTTCCTTCTTCATAAGCGGAAAGCCTGCGAATATCTTCTCGTTCCGCATACGCCAACCCCGGGAGAATCGATTCCCGGCGTTCCTCAGGCATTCGCTTGAACAGGTCGGCCCTGTCGTCTGGCGCCATGTCGGCCATGAGGCGGGCCACATCTTCCCGCCGCAGGAGAGATACAAGTTCGGCCTGAAGGTCGATATCCATATGACTGAATATTTCGGACCGCAGCGGGTGATCGGCGTGCCGGAGCACCTGCCACGCTTCATCCGGCGTGAGTGCGGCAATGAGTTCCGCAACAACAACCGGATGGCCGGATTCGCAAAACTCTTTCAGCAATTGAGTGTTTTTATCGTTGATGAGTTCCCGGAGTTCGGGGACAACTAACGGGTTTTTCATGGGCGTTCTCCTTCTATACAACCGCCTGAAAACACAGCGGCCGGAAAGAAAAAGAACCCCGCCTAAGCGTTATGTTCGAAGGGAGGGGGTGGGTTTTAAGGCCGCAGATCTATTTTCGTACGATAAAGGGTCTTCGGAATCTTTTGATTCAATTAAAGATATTCCCCGGCAACTCTGACTGCCATCGGAATCGTTCATTTTCATACCTTTCATTTCAATAAATCAGTTTAGAAAAACATCATTAAGCGTGCTTTCTTTTAATATCAAAGAAACGGGATGTCAACCATAACTATTTGCCAATTTGTTTCTTGATTGCGCCGGAGACTGGGAGCGCTTCAACTGTTAGGAAAATATAAGTGTCTTCCGTCAAAGACAGAAAAATATTTGTTGTCACTGATTTTTAATATATCGATGTGATGCATTCCCGCATTTGCCCAGCCATCTCCAAATGCCTCAAGCATTGGTTTTTTGTCGATTGGTATTTCCTTGCAGGCGGTCGGGGATAATTCCTGAATTCGGTAACCATGGACTCCCATTCCATATCCTTTTGCCTGCTCCTGGGCAAACCGGTACAAATTTCCATCATGCTGAAAAATCCTGCCGCCGCACCGGCCATGATTCCAAAACTTAACCGGCGATTTCGGATGCAGTTTCCATTCTCCGGCCAATGCATCCGAATAATATAGATACAGCCTTCGTTTTCGGGTTGTAAACAGATAAAAATAATCCTGCCAGTATATGATACTGGGATCGACGAATTTCTTATCTTTCATCAGGACTTTTTCAAGCTCCCATTTGCAGGGAAAATCAGTTGCCCGGTAAAGTCTGACGGATTGGGCCTGTTTTGACTCCGGTATCATGAATATATCTGGACCATGGGTAAACACATACGGGTAAGATAAATGGAAAGGTTCATCCAGGACAATAGACTGAAATATCCATTTGTCCTGATCCGCATTATAGACAGAAACCCCTATCTTTGCATTCTTACCCGATTTTAAGATAACTTCATGAAAGAGAAAAAGTTCATCCTTATGTTTTAAAAGGAACGGATCAGCTAACGTTTCCGCATCGATCGGCAACTGATCCCGGTCATAAACCTTTGATTTATGAGGCTCCCATTTGAACGGATCAGACGAACATTGATAACCGATCGACCAGTAACTACATTGCTTTTTTTTGCGTGCATGCCTGAGTTTCGTTTTGGTGAAGTGGAAAAAATATCCCAGCACGCAAACAAAAATGATAGAAAGAAAAATACTGGCAATATCCATAAAAAAACCACTGACAATATCCTTTAATTCGCTTCTTCCTTAACAAGAATA
>JAHECJ010000201.1 GCA_024641805.1 Desulfococcus sp. | reverse complement strand
CAGCAGACCGGCGTGCGGCATAGGCTTCCGGTTCATCTTTTATGTTATATCGTTTATTGGCCGGTGAAACTTATAACAGATAATCCGGATTGACGTTTCGCAGCGACCTGAAAATGTTGCCCCTGATTTTTTTGTTGGATTGATATAATTGGTTCAACAATTCCTTGATCTCTTTTCGTTTTGAAACTTCCGAATATGGACAGGAATTAATAAAGTCAGGAAAGTTTTTTCTTTCCGCAAACCGCTTGATGCGGTCTTCGTCAACAAACGCCAGGGGCCTGATAATGGATATTTTGCCGTTAAAAAAAAACTGCATGGGCCGCATAGTTGAAATATTGCCCGAATAACAAATATTTAAAAAAAAAGTCTCAATAATATCATCCTTGTGATGACCAAAGGCGACCTTTTTGCAGTCAAGCTCATCGGCAATTTCAAATATTTTTTTTCTGCGCAGTCGGGCGCACAAAAAACATGGATTTTCAAGGTTCGCTGTGCTGTGTGCCTGAATTCCATATTCGGTTTTCTCAACCCGTAAATCAAACCCAATGCGTCGGGTAAAATCGCATAGCTGATCGGCAAATCCGTCCGGAAATCCAGGGTCAATATAAACCGGAAAAAGTGTATATTTTATGGGGATTCTTGAAAGTCGATCATTCAAAAACCATAACAATGTCAGGCTGTCTTTCCCGCCCGATACCCCGACAAGGATCCTGTCGCCATGAGATATCATGTCATAGTGATGAAGGGATTTCCCCATATCACGATTGATTGATTTAAAGAGATGTAGCGACATTGATAATTATTGGTCTTACTCTGCGCTTTCCTCGTCCTCTTTGACAAAAACCTTTCCAGCAGAAATTTCGCGCAACGAGGTAACGACATTTTCATTGCTCGATTTAACAAGGCGCGGACTTCCCTCCAAAAGCTGCCGGACGCGTTTTGTCGCCACATGCACCAAAAGAAACCGGTTCGGTATTCTTTTTAAACAATCTTCAACAGTTACTCTTGCCATCGTATTTTCCTTCCAACAGTCTGATATGTCCTAATTAAACGATCTGATAACCCAGTTGATATCAAAGAATTTCAATCAATTCATAGTTTCGTCTGCCGCCGGGTGCTAATATCGAAATCTCATCTCCCACTTCTTTGCCAAGCAGTGCCTGGCCCAGCGGTGATGCCACTGAAATTCTTCCTTCATTGATATCGGATTCATCGGGTCCGACAAGTTGATATTTTACTTCATCGCCCGTGTCAATATTTTCGAGCGAAACCGTACATCCGAACCTGGCCGCATCCTTGCTCAACTTTTCCGGATCAATCACATCCGCGTTTCCCAATTTATATTCCAGGTCCATGATGCGGCCTTCGATAAAAGCTTGGCGCTCCTTGGCCGCATCAAATTCTGCATTTTCTGAGAGATCACCGTGGGCCCGGGCTTCTTCAATCGCTTTAATATTCCGGGGCCGATCCACTGACTTCAAATTAATCAGCTCTTGTTTTAGCCTGTCATAACCCTGCTTGGTGATGGGTACTTGTCTCAAAATCTATTCTCCTGCTCCACCTTTTACATAATTTACTATAATATCGCCAACTTCACCGGTTGTATAGCCCATTTTCCCGGCACCGACATCTTTCAAATCATCACGCAACACCTTCTTTACGGCATACTCAATACTACCGGCGGCTTTAAACTCGCCGATGGTTTCAAGCAGCAGTTGTGTGGAAAGAATCGCTGCGATCGGGTTAATGATCTGCAGGCCCGTATATTTTGGTGCTGACCCGCCGATGGGTTCAAACATGGAAACACCTTCAGGGTTTATATTGCCACCTGCGGCAATTCCCATACCGCCCTGAATCATAGCCCCCAGGTCTGTGATGATATCTCCGAACATGTTATCCGTTACGATCACATCGAACCATTCCGGGTTTTTCACCATCCACATACAAATGGCATCGACATGGGCATAATCCGTTTTGATATCCGGATATTCCTTGGCCACTTCGTAAAACGTTCTTTCCCAAAGATCAAACGCAAAAGTCAGAACATTTGTTTTGCCGCACAGTGTTAATTTTTTCGCTTTGTTACGTTTCCTGCAGTATTCAAAGGCATATCGGATGCATCGTTCCACGCCTTTTCGCGTATTAATTGACTCCTGAATTGCGACTTCATCTGGCGTTCCTTTTTTCAGACATCCGCCGGCTCCGGCGTAAAGGCCTTCACTGTTTTCCCGGACCACCACAAAATCAATATCCGCCGGTGTTTTGTCCTTTAAAGGAGTTGATACGCCCTCATACAGTTTGACCGGTCTCAGGTTAATATATTGATCCAGCGCAAATCGTAAACTAAGTAAGATCCCTTTTTCCAGTATTCCGGGTTTTACATCCGGATGACCGATCGCCCCCAAAAAAATAGCGTCCTTTTTCGAGAGTTCGGCAATAATATTGTCCGGTAATATTTCACCGGTGCGCATATAATGATCACCGCCAATATTGTAGGTCGAAAAATTTAATTGAAAATCAAATTTTCCGGCGGCAGCTTCAAGTACTTTTAAACCCTCATCAACCACTTCCGGTCCGGTACCATCACCAGGCAGAACAGCAATTTCATATTTTTTGGTCATAATGTAATACTCCTTATAAAAAAAATTTACCGCTGCAACGAGATTTCCCTCAAGCAGCAGAATCAATCATTTAAATTAAAAAGTGGTATTTATTTTTTGATTTTATGGGCGGATGCTAAATCTTCTTTTTGATCGTTTTTCCTGAAATGCCATAGGAGATATTTGACAGGACCGGATGCGATATATGCCAAAGCGATTACATATAATGTAATCGATGGATTCGAAGCGATTAATATCAATATTAACATCATGGCAACAAGTACGTTGAAATTCATTGCTTTAAATAAATTAACTTTTTTGAAACTGTAATATCGAATCGTGCTGACCATCAGAAACGAAAGAATGTAAGCTAAAAACAATATCGGAAACCGGCCATATGCCGGATTCAGTCCCAAATCCGATATAATAAGAACTGTCACCGAAACCATGCCGGCAGCGGCCGGAATCGGCAGGCCGGAAAAATAACCGTCGCTGGGCTGATCCAGATTGGTATTGAATCGTGCAAGCCTGAGTGCGCCACAGGCCATAAATAAAAACGCGGTGAGCCAGCCAAGATTCTGTAAAGGCTGCAGCACCCACAAATAGAGCAGAACTCCGGGCGCCATGCCGAATGAGACCAGATCAGCCAGTGAATCGAACTCCGCGCCGAATCGACTTGAAGTATGAGTCGCCCTTGCAATCTTTCCATCCAGAAGATCGAAAACAGCGGCGATTAAAACAGCAGTGGCAGCGACTTTGAAGTCTCTGTTAATGGAGCAGATGACCGAGTAAAAACCAAAAAATAAATTCATCATTGTGAAAAAATTCGGCAGAATATAAATGCCTTTCTTTATTTTTCCTTTTTCAATGGATTTAAATTTCATTGTAAATACCCTATTATTGAAGTCCCGGCTTTTACTTTATCACCTTTGACAACTCCGGGCGATGTATTGGCCGGGAGATAGACATCAACTCGGGAGCCAAAACAGATCAAGCCGAACCGTTGGCCGCAGATGACATTGTCTTCCTCCTGGATCTGGCAGATGATCCGCCTTGCAATCAACCCGGCGATTTGAACAAAGCATATTTTCTGGTGATTCTTGGTTGTCAGTATCACGGCATTGTGTTCATTGTCAGTCGAGGCTTTCTCGTCATCGGCCGCATAAAATTTGCCCGGAAAATATGAAATCTTTTTAATTTTGCCTGCATACGGAATCCGGTTGACATGAACATTAAAGATATTCATGAAAATTCCAATTTTTAAACACGGCCCTTCCACAAATGGATTTTCATCCACGATACCCATAAAAACGATCCGGCCGTCCGCTGGTGAAATTACGGCGTCAATCTTATCCGGCGTTACACGGTCCGGGTCCCGGAAAAAATTACAGATGAACAAAGTGACCAGGATGCCGGTGAGAGCCAACGGCGCCAGTCCGGTTAACGCCAGCACAAACGTCACAAAAGCCGATGCTCCGATAAACGGCCATCCGGCTTTGGCAATGGGAAATGCCGTCGGATTCTGGGGATCAGCCCGGAAAAACGTATTTGTTGAATGATCAGTCAATTCACCCTCTTTTCGGAATTCAGAATTATAATCAGGACAATCTTGTTAACATAATTTAATATGATAAGGATGTCAATAAAAACAGGGGGTACACGATTTTAAGAATAATCTGTAGAATTCATTTTAAAATTTTTTCAGCATCGGATTTTCTAAGATAAAGCGGCTCAATGCAACTGACATCATCCGTATGATTCGATTGAAACTGCTGCAAGGCGATATGGCCGATCGCGGAAGCCCTGATAGTATGCTGGGCATATCCGGCATAAACAGCAAGTTCCCCTAGTGTTTTCTTTATCAAATCCTGATACAGCAATGCGCCATCCCCGACCATGATACACGGCTCACAGATATTTTCAATGGCCTTGACGGGACTGGTAGCCACTGGAAGTCTTACTTTTTCAGATTCCAGGTTCCTGAACCGGTAATGCGCGGTGTAGACCTCATTTCTTCTGGCATCGAGCATGGGACAAATAAGTGTATCCGATGTTGAAAACTGGTCCGCCAATGCTTCAAGGGTCGAAACCCCGACAACAGGTAAACCGGAAGCAAGCGCAAGCCCCTTCACCGTGCTTAAACCGATGCGCAGTCCGGTAAAACTCCCCGGACCGGTTGTGACTGCAAAACCATCAAGATCCTTGATTTTTAATCGGCATATAGTGAGAATATCATGTATCATTTCCATTAAAAAACGAGAATGCGTATCCCTGTGATTAACCGTATATTCCGAAATGACGGTTTTTTCACTTACAACTGCCACGCTGCAGGTTTTCGTCGCGGTATCAACCGCCAATATTTTCATGAACTGCCTATAATGTCATTTTTTCTTTTTGGACTTGGCTTTACCGGCTTTCGAGACTGCCGGTGCCTTCAGGTTGTCGCCGATAGCAATAGAAATAACCTGATCAACCGACGATACCGGCAGAAATTTAATTTTCCGTTTTACATTTTTTGGAATTTCCGACAATTCATTTCGGTTTTTTTCCGGAATGATGATTTTTTTGATGCCCGCCCGCAGCGCCCCCAATGATTTTTCTCTCAATCCGCCGATGGGAAGCACGCGTCCGCGAAGCGTAATTTCACCGGTCATTGCAACCTCAGTGTCTACCGGGCGGTTAGTTATTGCGGA
>JAHECJ010000200.1 GCA_024641805.1 Desulfococcus sp. | reverse complement strand
GAATGCCCTGCCCCGCCGACCGTACAATCCACATAAAATTTCCTCGGTCTGCAATTCAGATACTCAATCGTTTCATTGAGCATCACGGGTATATGACGATAAATCATGACACTAAAGCCCTAATTTTGCTATTTCGTTCCTGACCTCCTCCTTCTTCATATCCTCTTCTTCCATCAGCTCGTTGTCCTTTTTCCACTTTTCACGGTTCCAGATTTCAAAATGATCCGTGACGCCAACGAGCATAATATCCTTTTCCAGCGACGCATACGCTCTCAATTCCGGGGGAATCAGGATTCGCCATTGCTTATCCAGGAGGCAGTCCGCCGCGCTCCCAATAAAAAAGCGCCGGAAACGACGCATGTTTTCACTTTTTTCAGCCTGCGAGTGGATCTTTTCTTCGATCTCGCTCCACCGGCCATAAGGGTAGACGAAAAGAGCCTTGTCCATACGGGAAACCATCACTCCGTCACTCCCCAGCTTTTCCAGCACCTGCCGGAATCTTGACGGAATAATGATACGCCCTTTCGGGTCAATGGTATGTTCTGAAGCCGTCCTAAACGATTCCATGGGACGCAATCTCCATTAATATCCTTTTACATCCATTTTGCTCCACCTCAGTTTCAGATAGTATAGAAACTCGTAGATATGTCAAGAAAAAAATAAATAATTTTTTTAATTTTTCTAATGATTATTGAATATTAAAAAAAATAATTTCGAAGTGGAGCTTTGTGGGTGAATATTTCAAATATACACATAATCGGCATCAATTCAACCCCAAACCGATTCAGGCGAGATTGAAGTCTTGACGCACATAAAGTCGCGCATTAGATTAATTATTAATCGTAAAATTCATTCAAATATGATAGACAGTTAAATTGAATAAATACCGGACTTCAAAACAGCATGCCGCCCGGCGGGACAACATATTGCAATATGTACCGGCATGCGCGGCAGTCATTTTCTGATCTCGGACTATGTAAAATAAATAACAGCGACTTATTTTTTAGGAGGATTTCATGGCAGTCATAACCATAAACAGAGAATTCGGTACCCATAGCCAGCGCGTTGCCTCCAAACTGGGGCAAAAACTTGGATACGAATATATCGGGGATCAGCTTCTGGCGCAGGTTGCAAAAGAACTGAATCTTTCCGAGCATGAAGCGGAGGCTTTCCGGCAGACTTCAAAATCCTCCGTACTCAGACTGGTTGACAAGTATACCTGCTCAATCATTCAAAAAGTCGTGGATCGCGAACACGGCTGCCTGGACGACAAGGCATATTATGAAAAAACCAAAGAACTGGTTGAAAAGCTGTATATCAATGACAAGGTGATTATCTCGGGCTGGGGTGCGCAATGCATCCTGAGGGACAGGCCGGGCACGCTTCATGTCAAGCTCATAAAAGACCCTGAGTTGAAAATCACCGAACTCATGGAGCAGCAGCATTTAAGCCGGAAAGCCGCCGAACACAAGATTAACAGCGACGAAGAGGATTTTAAGGCGTATCTCAAAGAATATTTCAATGCCGACTGGAATGATGCCCGTCTGTATGATCTGATCGTCGATATGGGAAAAAATTCCGTTCCGGAAGCCGTTGACTTGATCTGTGAAAACCTGAAACACAAACTAAAAGCTTAGGTTTTCAGAGCGTACGGAAAACTTCTTTCAACCCCTATGTGAATCTTTGACAATATGGAAATTATACAAAAATTCCGGTCAGCCATACATGGTGTTTTTTCCGACCAGATAGTCAAACCCGCTCAGCGGTTTTTCCAGAAGGAGGCTGCCAGCAGCCTCCTTCTGCTGGCAGCAACCCTGATTGCGCTGGCATGGGCCAATTTCCCCGTATTCGAATCCTATCACCATGTCTGGCATACTGAAATCGGATTCAGCTTCGGTCCGACATCCATATCCAAATCCCTGATTCACTGGATCAACGACGGTTTAATGGCTCTTTTCTTCTTTACCGTCGGCCTTGAAATCAAACGGGAACTCCTTGTCGGAGAACTCTCTTCCATGCAAAAAGCATTGTTTCCCGTTTGCGCGGCCCTGGGCGGAATGCTCGTGCCGGGCATCTTTTTTGCCCTGATCAACCACAATACGCCTTCCGCCTCCGGCTGGGCGATTCCGATGGCAACTGATATCGCCTTTGCCATGGGTGCCATTGCCATTTTCGGTAAAAGACTCCCCATGAGCCTGAGAATCTTTTTGGCCGCTTTTGCGATTGCCGATGACCTGGGGGCTGTCTTTGTCATCGCCATATTTTACACTAAGGGAATCGTTTTTTCCAACCTTGCCATCTGCGGTATTCTGGTTCTCATTCTTGGACTTGTCAATTTCTTATGGATACGATGGACTATCGTCTATGCGGCACTGGGCCTGATGATATGGATTGCGGTCCTCGGCTCAGGTCTTCATCCCACGATCGCCGGTATCATTGTCTCTTTGTTCATTCCGGCCAGGGGCAAATACGACACGGATCTATTTGTTCAAAAAGTAAAAGAGCGGCTGAATGAATTCCAATGCACGGAAAGCAGCTGCGGATATTCCATTCTGCTTAACGAGGACCATTTAAATGCCGTTCAGGGCCTGGAACTCGACTGCCACAATGTTGAAACCCCCCTGCAGCGCATGCTGCACGCTCTTCACCCCTGGGTTGCGTTTCTCATTTTACCGATTTTTGCTTTAGGCAATGCCGGGCTGACCTTTCAGGAAATGAATCTTTCCGGAGCGATGATTCATCCGGTCACCATGGGAATCATCCTGGGATTATTTCTCGGAAAACCGATCGGCATTACCCTCTTTTCATACCTTTCGGTAAAAACCAAAATAGCGGTTCTGCCGAAAGGTATCGCCTGGCCCCATATTTTTGGCGTATCTCTGCTCGGCGGAATTGGATTTACCATGTCCCTGTTTATTACCAGACTCTCTTTTACCAGCCAGGAATTAATCAATTATTCAAAGTTTGCAATTCTGGTCGGATCGATAATTTCGGCGGTCGGCGGCATCCTGGTCCTGCTGGCCTATGCTTCCGTCTCTTCCCGAAAAATTTAAATCTCCCGGCCATACAGCCATTATTGTTTGCGTAACAGACGATTATCATGATATCTCAGAAACCCAAATATAATCAGCGCCTCCTGCTGGAACAGGTCAACCAGCTTTACGAGCAGTCCCATATCGCTTCTTTGGGAGCCTGCACCGCTTCGATTTTCACCGGATTTATCTTATGGCCCCTCGTATCGCATGCCAATCTGGTATTATGGATTGCGGCCGCCGTATCCATCACGCTCATCCGCCATTTTTTTATTATCCGTTACCGGCAATCAAAAATTTCGGCTATCGACGCCCCGCAATGGGAAAAAATATTTATCCGGTTAATCTTTATTTCCGGCATCATATGGGGCAGCTCGGCAATACTCGTTTTCCCCGAAGCATCCTTTACGCATCAGGTTTTTCTGTCGTTTATTCTTGTGGGTATGGTGTCCGGAGCCATCGGCACATTTTCAGCAGTCCTGCCCGCTTTCCTGGCCTATGCCCTGCCGGCACTCCTGCCGCTTTGCATCGTTTTTATGGCCGCCGGCACCTCGATTCAGCAGACCATGGGAGGAATGGTCCTGCTCTACCTCGCCCTGGTATCGATTTCCGCGTATCATCTGTTTAATAAAACGCGCACTTCCCTGAAACTGCAGTTCGAAAATATCGATCTGATCCACTTTCTGGAAGAAGAAAAACACCGCGCCGATACCATGAACAAAAGCCTGAACGAAGAGGTAAAGGAACGAAAGCGCATTGAAAACATCCTGAAAAAACATCAGGAAAATCTTGAAGTCATGATTGATGACCGCACCAAAGCGCTAAAAAAGTCCAACTTCGACTTGAAAACCGAAATTGCCGAGAGGGGAAAAACTGAAAATGCGCTCAAGGATTCCGAGGAAAAATACCGGCTGCTGGTTGAGAATGCCAATGATGCCATATTCATCTACCAGGATGGGGTGAGCAAATTCCATAACAAAAGAACCGAAGCCCTGCTGGGTTATTCCGAACGGGAACTATATGAAATCCCTTTTGTTGAACTGACCCGAATCAATGACCGCTATTTCCTGAAAGACTCCCCCCGGCGTATTCCTGAAAACGAAGACGGTCAAAATATTATCTCCGGCGAAGCAAAAAAAATAATAAATAAAAACGAAAAATTACTATGGGTTCAAATCAGTGCGGTACCGGTTACCTGGGAGAATGCCCCGGCGCTGTTATGCTTTATCCGGGATATTACGCAACAAAAAATCCTGGAAAAGCAATTGTTTCAGGCTCAAAAAATCGAAGCCATCGGGACAATGGCCGCCGGCATTGCCCATGATTTTAACAATATCCTCTCCGGCATTCAGGGCAACACCTCCCTGGCACTGCTGAACATGGAAGCGACTAACGAGCATTATAACAAATTCAAGGACATCGAATTATACATATCCAGCGGAACGGAACTGACCCGGCAGCTTCTGGATTTTGCCAGCTTAAAACCCAGCGACCCTCAGGCCACCGATATCAACCAGCTCATCAGTGATACGGCGACCATGTTCTGCCGCACCAAGAAAGAGCTTCGGCTGCATATGGATTATAAAAACGCGAATAAAGTGATTAAAGCCGACAGCGGCCAGCTCCGGCAGGTCATTATCAATCTTCTGGTCAATGCATGGCAGGCAATGCCCAGTGGCGGCCGCATAGACATTGCAGCGGGAGACATCACCATAACCGGTGTGGACCAGGTTCCATACGAAATGCTTCCGGGGGAATATATCAAAATTTCCATCTCCGACTCGGGCATCGGTATGGAGCCGTCGAACGTTTCAAAAATATTTGATCCGTTTTTCACTACTAAAAAAAGAGGGGAAGGGACCGGCCTTGGCTTATCTTCGGTTTATGGAATTATCAAAAGTCATGACGGGCATATCAGTGTCGACAGCCAGCCCGGCAAAGGAAGCACCTTTCATATCTATTTGCCGGTATCTCACAAACAGACAGTGAATATTCTCCCGCCGGATGACGCCATTGTCAACGGGACCGAAACGATTCTGATCGTAGATGATGAACCCGATATTCTTGAAATCGGCAAGGAAATGCTGGAAGCCCTTGGCTATCAGGTCCATTCCGTTCCGGATGGGAATAAAGCGATTGAATTTTATATCCGGAATCAAGACCGGATTCATTTGATTATCCTGGATATGGTCATGCCGGAAATGAACGGGGAACAGGTGTATGACCGCCTGGTGGAAATCAATCCGGATGTAAAAGTGCTGC
>JAHECJ010000199.1 GCA_024641805.1 Desulfococcus sp. | reverse complement strand
ATATCTTTTTCTGACATAGTGTCAATGATCAAATCAGGCATGTGTCAACTTCTTTTTTCCCCTTTCAAGATACTGCTCGCCAATGAAATGCTTTTCTTGCCGTACGTTTCTATAGTTTTGGCCATCAAATGCAAATCCATACCTTTGTTACGAATGTTGATCGCCTTTAAAAGCACCGGCAGGTTGACGCCGGATATGACTTCGATTCGTCCTTCATCAAGAAAGGAGTAACTTAAATTGGAAGGAGTTCCGCCGAACATGTCGGTCAATATGAGAATCCCTTTATTGGAATCAACGGATTTGATTGCGGTGTTGATTTTTTTTCTTAATTTTTCAACATCTTCCGTTAGATTGAGGGATACGGACACAACAGCTTCTGGTTTTGAGCTGAAAATCACTTCAGCGGTTTCAAGCAGTGCATCCCCGAGTTGCCCATGTGTAACAATGACTATGCCGACCATAAAAATTCCTGATTTTAAATTTTTAAATCAATATCCCGGTGAAAAATGTTTACCGGGCGACCGGGTTTGTGGAGATGATTAAAAATTGTTTCAGCAATCACAACCGAGCGATGTTGACCGCCGGTACAGCCGAAAGCAATCGTTAAGTATGATTTTCCTTCCTTTTCATACAGCGGAATCAAAAAATCAATAAGATCTGTTATTTTGTGTAAAAAAATAGGTGTCGTCGGGTTATTTAAAACATAATTTTTTATTTTCTCATTTTTCCCGTCGTAATTTTTAAGTTCAGGTATAAAATGCGGATTCGCCAGAAACCTGACATCAAAGATCAGGTCGGTATCGTGGGGAATGCCGTGTTTAAATCCGAAAGAGGCAATTTTAATTCGCATTGCCGCAGCTTCAATGGCGCTTTGTGCTAAATTGAAAATAATTGATTTCAGGTCATGAATATTATAATTCGATGTGTCGATAATTCTTGAAGCAGCTTCTTTCAAAGGTTCAAGTAATTTTTTTTCCTCACGGATCCCCTCCAGAAGGGATTTGTCGCGAACCAGTGGATGCTGTCTTCTGGTTTGACTGAAACGTTTTAACAAGACGGTCTCTTCTGCCTCAAGAAATAGAATTTCAAAGTGGTGGCCTTTTTGACGGAGATCTTCAAAAACAGCCGGACAGGCGTCCAGAAAACTCTTTTCCCGGATATCCATGACAAACGCAAATCCTTTAATCTCTGTATCGCTGTGGATCGGTAACTCAAGAAATTTCGGCAGCAGTTCAACCGGCATATTGTCAACGCAATAGAAACCAGCGTCCTCAAACGCTGCGATTGCTGTGCTTTTCCCGGAACCTGAAAGTCCGGATATGATGATTATTTTAAATTTTGTCATTACCGATCAGGCATGGAGTAAATTTGGGTGACGGATGTTTTGGACAACGATAATATCGTGCAAAAAAAATTAATGCGAACGGAAAATTTTAAAAATCTTCATCAATGCCTCGAATTAATCGAATCACTTCTTCTTTATCCGATGAATTAAAAATTTTTTCCTTAAAATGTTCTTCCTTGAGGATCTTGGAAATCCGCGCAAGTAGTTTTAAGTGAAGATCCGTCGAGTTTTCGGGCGTTAAAAGCAAAAAGAAGATATGGGTCGGTTTGCCGTCTAATGCGTCAAAGTTCACCCCTTTGCGGCTTAAACCAAAACCTAAAATCAAGTCCGGAAGATTTTTTAATTTGCCGTGCGGAATTCCGATACCGTTACCGATCCCTGTGCTTCCGAGGTGTTCGCGTTCAATCAACACCCTGATAAGTTCTTTGTGTTCGATTCGCGTAATCTCTGATACCGGCAACGTCAGCTCTTCGAGGACACCCTTTTTATCAGTTGATTTCAATTCCGTAATAATTGTTTTTGGGATAAGAAAATCGAGTATTTTCATTTATAATGGTCATTACAGTTTAAAGTTAAAAAAATGGCAGGGAACAAGATTATTACAATGGCTGTATTAATCCGAGATCACCGTCTTTTCTACGGTAAAGCACGTTCACCCTGTTGGTCCTTGAATTTGTAAATACAATAAAGTTATCTGAAACCAGTTCCATCTGCATGCTGGCCTCGTCAACATCCATCGGCTTAAAGTCAATATTTTGGATCCGGATTTGCGGCCCGGTGTCTCCTGCCGGCGGCAGTGATGATATTTCTTCTTGAAGGGGCGGTCTTTCTTTGTATTCGGATCGGGAGCCCTGGCGGTGGTTACGTATTTTTTGTTTGTTTTTTTTGATTTGCTTTTCAAGTTTATCAAGCGCCATGTCGATGGATGAATACATGTCGCCTGTTTTTTCCCGGCAATTAATACTCAGGCGGTCGCCGGTTATTTTTATTTCAGCGATATGACGGATTTTTTCAACGGAAAGAACCACGGAGGCTTCCGCTGGATTGTCGAGCAGTTTATCCAGTTTGTTCAATTTATTTTGCACATATGATTTCAGGTGATCGGAGGGGTCTAAATTTTTAAATGTAACCGTTATCTGCATAAATTAATCCTCCTTAAAATTGTTTGCGTTTACTCGAAGGCAAAATTCCCATCATTTCACGATATTTTGCGACAGTTCGCCGGGCAATATGGATATCGGACGATTTCAAGATTTCAGTGAGTTTTTTGTCACTGTATGGTTTTTTGTGATTTTCGCTTTCGATGAGCTTTTTAATTTTCTCCTGAACACT
Source organism: Desulfococcus sp. (assembly GCA_024641805.1). Taxonomy (GTDB): domain Bacteria; phylum Desulfobacterota; class Desulfobacteria; order Desulfobacterales; family Desulfosalsimonadaceae; genus SURF-3. The sequence goes on along the minus strand of JAHECJ010000199.1, from coordinate 2,688 downwards.
TGCCGAGGCAATAGTTTCGCCGTTTGAACAGTTGATGGAACTGTTAAAAAAGAATTTCAGCTCAAAAATCCCCTGGGGGGTATTTGCATACTTGTTGTTGGTGACCCGGCTGATGGTGGATTCGTGCATTTCAATATCATCCGCGACATCACGAAGTACCATCGGCTTGAGATGAGCAATGCCATGGTCAAAAAAGTTACGCTGGAATTTAATAATGCTCTCCATGACATTGTAAATGGTTTTACGGCGATGGTGAATGCTTTTTATCAGCCACTCTGCTGAGCGCAGCCGGTCCTTCAGGTAGGCTTTTGTCTCTTCGGGGATTTTTTCACCGCGGCGGACTGCTTTTTTGTAATAGGAATTAATATGCAGTTTCGGCATATCATCATCATTCAACAAAATTAAATAATCATCCCCTTCCTTATAAACGTAAACATCCGGAGTAATATAGATGAGCTGGTCATCATTGAATTTGTCACCGGGTTTAGGGTCAAGGGTTTTAATAAACTGAACGGCCGCAATCACGCATTCGATATCTGTTTTTAATGACTTTGCAATCGCTTTATATCTCTTGGTTTCGAGGTCTTTGAGATGGTATCGGATAATATCATTGACCACCGGGTTTTCAATCGCCAAATGTTTGGTCTGCAGCAGCAGGCATTCCTTCAGATCCGATGCGCAAACACCCGGCGGGTCGAATGTCTGAATCAGTGACAGGACATGCTTTATTTTTTCGGCGGGTCGGTCGCAGACCTGGGCGATATCTTCCACGGATATTTCTAAATAACCATCCTTATTAATATTCCCGATGATCAGGCTTCCGATTTCTTCTTCTTCCTGGGAGGGTTGTGTCATCAATAGTTGCCATCGGAGATGGTCCGCAAGCGATGTTTTGTTGGTCGTAAAAGCCTCTAAGTCTGGCGCCTCTTTTTTTTCACTTTCATAATGAATTTTTCCGGTGGAATTAAATTCATCTAAATATTGATTCCAGTCCAGATAATTGTCAAATTTCTCATCAATGGTGACTTCTTTTGTTGTCAGAGGCTCATTGGCACTTAAGTCAACATCTCCGTCAGCGGAAATTTCCTGGGCATCTTCCAGCGTCGGATTGGTCTCAATCTCCTGCTGTATCATTTCAACCAGTTCAAGCTTTGAAAGCTGCAGGAGTTTAATCGCCATCTGGAGCTGGGGAGTCATCACCAGCTGTTGCTGCAGCCTAAGATTTTGTTGTAGTTCAATAGCCATATTTTATAATTTAAATTCAGAACCTAAATAAATTTCACGGGCAGTTGCACTTGAGGCAATTTTTTCCGGTGATCCGGACTCAATAACCATTCCATTGTTTAAAATATATGCCTTATCACAAACACCAAGGGTTTCACGGACATTATGGTCGGATATCACCACACCAATGTTCCTTTTGGCAAGATGTTTAATGATATTCTGAATGTCGATCACCGCTAGGGGATCGACACCGGCAAAGGGTTCGTCCAGAAGAATAAATGACGGGTCGGTTGCAAGCGCCCGCGTAATTTCAAGTCGCCGCCTTTCCCCGCCGGAAAGCACCGCTGCTTTTTGATCAGAAAGCCGTTTGATTCCTAATTCGTTTAAAAGCGCATCCGCTTTTTCATTCTGTTCTGTTTTTGAAACCGGAAGTGATTCCAGAATTGCCATTAAATTATTTTTAACCGTCAGTTTTTTAAAAATTGACGGTTCCTGAGGCAGATATCCGACGCCTTTTCTTGCCCGTTTGTACATAGGATAATCTGTTATGTCTTCCGAATCAAGGAATACGCTTCCGCTATCGGGTTTGATTAATCCAACCGTCATGTAGAAAGTGGTTGTTTTGCCTGCCCCATTGGGACCCAGAAGCCCAACAACTTCTCCGCTTTTTATTTCAAAGGTCACATTATCAACCACCCGGCGGCTGTTATATATTTTAACAAGATTTTTTAATGCAAGCGTCGTCATTTTAAATCAGATATCGAAGTTTTTTTATCCGGTTGAAATTCAGCATTGACTCTTTTATTTTCACTCCCGTCAACAATAATCTGCCCGGTGTTTTGGTAAAAGGTGATTTTTTCACCGGATATAAAATTGCCTGCACTTTCTATGCGGGTATCGTCTCCGGTAAGCGTCAGGGATTGGTTGTCTAATATGTATACCGCCTGTTCGCATTGGGCGGTTTTGTCTTCAAATTCGATCCGTACATTACCGGAAGCAATAATTTTTTTAATACTGTCTTTGGTGTAAATTTCTTTCGCGTCTTTTGGGTCATTATAATAGACTTTCAGATTATCAGAAAAAATGGTGGTTGATCCTTGAACCGCTTTTACATTGCCCGAAAAAGCAACAAACTGGCTGTTCTGGTTGGCAACCAGCGTATCGGCTGAAATAAGAATTTTTTCAGCGCGCGAATCCGGAAAATTTTTTTCTTTATCCTGGCCCGAAACGGATCCGGGCTCAAAAGATATCAACAGGGCTGCCCAGAAGAGAAATGAAGCGCTAAAAATTTTATTTATCCTGCGTGTTCTTACGAAGTTCACGAAAAGATCCTTTGATATTTCCTTCACACGTAATGGTTCCGGTATTAATATTATAGGCCATGGTATCGGCATTCAATGTCATCAATGGTCCGTTGATTTCAACCGGTTTATCGATTTTTATCATATGCGAACCGTGCATATA